>JADGPI010000206.1 GCA_017882525.1 Thermoleophilia bacterium | reverse complement strand
GGCCCGAGTTTCCTGACGGAGTGGTGAATCACCCCAATTTCTGTTTTGACGCATGGGATTCTTTCTTCCGGGAGAACTGTCCCGGCATGGCGAGCGAGAATAACCCTCCCACTCACGATTTGATCGGTGTGTCGGGTCTCGGGATCAAGGACCAGGTGGTCGAGATCGCGTGTATCGCCGTGCTACCCGACGCTTAGGGAAGGTCAGTCGCCGCCGCCGGGTGGCGAAGCGAACCCGCGCTCGTGGCAACGGCCTGTCTCCGGCCGGCATCTGTTGACAGTGGCAAGGCGCGATGATAGCTTGCCCGATATTAGAACTCGGGTGTCCAGATAATGAACACGCGGTGAGGATTAGACGCGGCTAGTGTAACCTTGCCGGCGTATCATTCTTCTGAGTGTGTCGACGCTTGGCAGAGAGCGACTCGAAGCCGTTTGAAGAGAACACGGAGCTTGCGCCGGCCAGTCAACTGTATCTTCCGGAGGTAGAGCCCCATGAGAGATTTTGAGTATCTGGCGCCCAAGAGCGTGACGGAGGCGATTGAGCTGCTTGCGCGCCACGGTTCCAGGGCCATGGTCATGGCCGGCGGGACCGACGTGATGGTCTGGATGAACAAGAGAGACATCAGTCCTGAGCACCTCATCTACATCGGCGACCTGGAAGAGCTACGCTACATCCGCGAAGATGGGGGATCGCTTCGGATCGGCGCCCTCACCACTCAGGCCGAGCTGGCCTCCTCTCAACTGGTGCGCGAGAAGGCGGCTGCGCTTGCCGCGGCTGCCCAGAACTGTGCGGGCCCGCAGGTACGGAATCTGGCGACCATCGGGGGAAATCTCGGCGCCGCCACTCCGGCTGGAGATCTCATCCTGGGTCTTGCCGCGTTTGACGCAAGAGTAAAAGTACGGGGGCCCGGAGGCGAGCGAGAACTCTCGCTGGAAGAGTTCCTGGTGGGTCCTCAGCAGAATTCGCTGGCGAAGGACGAGCTGATCATCGAAGCGGTAGTCCCGGTGCCTCCCGAGAAGAGTGGGTCGGGCTTCCAGAAGCTGGGCAAGCGCAAGGCCATGACGATCTCCACGGCTTCCGCGGCAGCCTCCGTCCGTTTGAGCGCCGATGGGAAGACCTTCGACCAGGTGATCGTGGCTCTGGGGGCGCTGGGCCCCACCGTGATGCGGTCCAAGAGCTTCGAAGACGCCCTCAAAGGTCAGTCGGCCACACTGGAGACGATCGACAAGTTCCGGTTCCTTGCTGGGGGAGACGCGTGCCCCAGCCCCCGGGCGCGCCGCGCCAGTGCCTGGTATCGCTGCGAGGTGGCGGCTGTGCTTGCGGCTCGCGCGGTGGAGGATGCTCTCGGTGCGGCCATCGGCCAAGACTTCTCGGCGGCCAGAACGGCCAAGAAGGCGAGAGGCAAAGGGGTCGCCGGCTGCATCTACTCCTCTACGGTACCCGGCTTTCCCAACCCGTGCGCAGTGAACATGCAGATGCGCGAAGACGGGACCGTGGTGGTCCAGACCGGGGCGTGCGACATCGGCCAAGGTTCCACTACCGTGCTCACCCAGATGACGGCTGAGGCCCTTGCCATACCGTACGAGCAGGTGACGGTCTATACAGCGGACACCGGTGTGACGCCGTATGACTTTGGCACGGTCAGCTCTCGACTCACGTTCGTGGGCGGCAATGCGGTGATCAAAGCCGCGGCGCAGGTGCGGGACGTGTTGTTCCAGGCGGCTTCCGCGAATCTGGGGGTACCGATCGACAATCTCATCCTTGAAGCAGGCATGGTCCGGGACAAATACGACCCCGAGCGGGCGATGCCCATCGGCGGCGCGGCCCGATTCGCGCAGTTCGCGCTCAAGAAGCTTGCCATCGGCTCCGCGTACTATTACCCGAAAAGCTCCGCTCCCGACGAGAACATGCAGGGCGAGCCCATCGCTTCGTTCTACTATCACGCCACGGTCGCCGAAGTCGAGGTGGACACGGAAACCGGCGTAGTCGAAGTGGCCAAACTCTACGCGGCCGTCGACTGTGGTAAGGCCATCAACCCGATGTTCGTGGAAGGCCAAGTCGACGGTGGCGCCATCCAGGCGATCGGTTGGGCCCTGCGAGAGGACTCGCACCCCGGCTTGACGAGCGCGGACGGTCCTCCGGCCAACTTCAATCCGGACTTCATGCCCATCGATCTGGAGAGCTACGCGCTGGCCACGTCTATGGATATGCCTGAGATGCACGGGGCTTATGTAGAGGTACCGGAACCCGAAGGGCCCTTTGGAGCCAAGGCTGCCGGGGAGATCGTGGCCAATACCGCGGCTCCGGCCGTCTTCAACGCCATCTACGACGCGGTAGGGGTACGGCTTTTCGACATGCCCGCGTCACCGGAGAAGGTTCTCAAGGCCCTGCAGGACAAGGCGGAGATGGCGAAGGCGCCCACTATGCGCCAAGAAGTGGGGGTGGAATGATGGCTATTTCCATATCCTTCGTCCTGAACGGCGAGGAGAAACAGCTCGACGTGCGACCCAACCTCACTCTTCTCGACCTGCTCCGGGAGCGGCTCCATGTGACCAGCCCAAAGAAGGCCTGCGAGCAAGGCGAATGCGGCGCGTGCACCGTCCTCATCAACGGCAAGGCCATCAATTCGTGCCTGACCTTGGCCGTTACGGTGAACGGCAAGACCGTTGAGACGATCGAGAGCCTCGGCACTACAGATCTACATCCGCTGCAGAAGCACTTCTATGAGATGGCTGCCAGCCAGTGCGGCTACTGCACGCCGGGCATGATCCTCTCCGCCAAGGCTCTGCTGGACGAGAATCCCGACCCCACATACGAGGAAGTCAAGGTGGGGATGTCCGGGAACATGTGCAGGTGCACCGGGTACGTCAAGCCGGTGCAAGCGGTCCTGGCGGCTGCCAAGGAAATGCGCGAAGCGGCCTCCGGCCGGTGATGGAGGATATGGCCATGAATTACGCGGAAATAGGGACGAGGCGGCCGCGAGTCGATGCGCGCGAGCAGGTCACCGGCAGGATCGAGTACACGGGTGATCTTTACATACCGGGGATGCTGTATGCCAAAGCGCTGCTCTCCACCGAAGACCACGCGCGGATCGTGGAGCTCGACACCAGTGTGGCGGAGCAGCTTCCCGGCGTGAGAGGGATCGCCACCGCCAAGGATGCGCCGGACAACATCAACGGACTCATCATCCCGGACCAGCCGGTGTTCGCCGATGGCAAAGTGCGTTATCGGGGCGAGATCGTAGCCCTGGTCGCGGCGGACACCGAAGAGATCGCCTTGCGGGCAGTCGAGCTCATCAAGGTGAGATACGAGCGACTCCCCGCGGTATTCGACCCTCGGGAGGCACTGGAGCCGGGCGCCCCGGTGGTCCACGAAGAGGGCCAGGGCAAATGGTGCAAGGGCAACCAGATCCTGCCTCACGGTCACGAGACGATGCGGCTTGTGCACGGGGACGTCGACAAAGCGTTTGCCGAGGCGGATCTCATCGTGGAGCACACCATCGGCACGTCGCCCCAACGTTGTCTGCCCATCGAGCCCCATGCCTGCATAGCCAAGCCTGAAGGTCCGGACCGGGTGACGATAATCGGCAACACGCAAATGCCCTTCTGGCACCAGCCGGCGATAGCGAAGGCGCTGAAGCTGCCTCTCAACCGGGTGCGGGTGGTGTCGGCTCCTATCGGCGGCGGTTTCGGACAGAAGAACAACATCACCATCGAGCCCAACGTGGCGGTGCTGGCCATGAAGGTCGGACGGCCGGTCAGGTGGGTGCTCACCACGACCGAGGATTTCCAGTACACCTCGACCAAGATCCCCATCTATCACACGTACAAGATGGGTGTGCGGTCCGATGGCACGCTTCTCGCCGTCCACCGGAAACATATCGCCAATGCCGGCGCCTACGCGTCCACAGCGATCCTCACCACCGGGAAATGCACCATGGTCGGGTCCGGCCCCTACCGCATCCCGAACCACCTGGCTGAGACCTGGATCGTCTACACGAACAAGGCGCAGAGCGGCGCTTTCCGTGGGTTCGGTATGTCGCAGCCTACTTTCGCGGTGGAGATCATGATGGACATCATCGCTGAGAAGCTGGGCATGGACCCGCTGCAGTTACGGATGAAGAACATCCTGCGCGATGGAGACCGGGCGAGCACAGGTCAGATGCTGCGCTCCGTCGGTATCGGGGCGTGTCTGGAGAAGGTTCGAGACATGTCGGGTTGGCCGATCCCGGAGCCGCTGATCGAACGGCAGCCGGCGGAGTCGTCGATGAAGGCCGGTGAGATCCCGAGCGTGCGCTAGAGGCGCGAGGCGGGACGGGCGCATGGACTGTCGCGCGACATGAGCGGACACGGGAGCGCCGCCGCCGCCCTGGGTCTTGGCCCGAGGGAACTTGTAGCTATCGTGGGCAGCGGAGGCAAGACTTCGCTGCTCCAGCTGCTCGCACGCGAGCTTGCCGGTGGCGGCAGCACCGTCACCGTGACCACCACCACGGCGATGTATCTGAGTCAGTTGGCCGACCTGGGGCCGATGCAAATCCACGAGGACCTGGATCGTCTGCTGGACCGTCTGCGGGATTCGTTCGTAGGCCGAAAAGTGGTGGGTGCCGCGCGCGGGCGTTCTTCAGGGGAAAAAGTCGTCGGGCTGCCTGGTGCCTGGGTGGACAGCATCTGGGCTGC
>JADGPI010000205.1 GCA_017882525.1 Thermoleophilia bacterium | reverse complement strand
TTGGCGCATGGCTACACGGCGTACAAGCTCGGCGACCCCACGGCCAAGCAACGGGGCAGGCTGAGTCTCAACCCCATCCGCCATATGGACCCCCTTGGCACTGCGATGTTCGTCATAACCTACCTGGCTGGTGGCTTCATTTTCGGTTGGGCGAAACCGGTGCCCATATCCCCTTATTACTTCCGCAACCGCCAGCGGGGCATGATGCTCGTGGGAGCAGCCGGCCCTCTCACGAACTTCGTCATCGCTGTGGTGTTCTGGGCGATCCTGACCCTGCTCGCGCCAGCGCTGAAGACGTCGACGCCGTTCAACGACGCAGCCGCCTATGTTCTGTTCCTTGCTTTCGAGGTGAACGTAGTGCTGGGCATCTTCAACCTCATCCCGATACCGCCGCTCGATGGATCTCGTATCCTCGGAGGCATCTTGCCCCGCAAGGCGTACCAGACCTGGGTAGGCATCGATCGCTATGGCATGTTCATCTTGATCGGGCTATTGATCCTGATCTCCTACTCTTCGCTAGGCAACCACTTGACTGCTGCCTACAACGCTTTCTTCCGGGCCGTACTGCCGGCTTACTTCTGACCGCGCGTTACGCCCGGGCCTCCGACTGGGCGGCACTTCGCCGCTCGTTGTGGTCGAGCGCGTGGGCGCTGCGCCGCGCCCACGGCGGAGGTCCCCGTGCTATCTTTTCCATGAGGTCGGAGCTCCCCGCAGGGTGCGATCGGCCAAGCCGTGACGACAGCCATTCTTGATGAAAGAACGGGAGGGGAGTGAGAGCGCTAGACCTTGACCTCGATGTGTACCAGGGTCCGTTCGACCTCCTGCTGTCCCTGATATTGAAAGAGGAGGTCGACCTTCTCGAGGTGCCGCTCTCCGAGGTGATCCTCGCCTACCTGGAAGAGCGCGAAGCGGCAGGCGCCCCCGATTGGGACGAGACCACCGAGTTCCTGTTGCTCATGAGTCTTCTGCTCGAGGTGAAGTCGCGCCTTCTTCTGCCCGGGCGATATCCCGATCTCGAAGAGGAATTAAGTCCGGAGGAAGCCCGTGAGCAATTGCTTTCTCGGCTGTTCCAATATGGCCAATTCAAAGCAGCGGCGCAACGTCTGCGTGAGCTCGGCGAAGGCAACGCCGGTTGTCTGCTCCGTCCTCCTGACGCCGAGCAACGGCGGTCGTTGGCGCCGGTCGAGGACATCGCGGGAACGGGAGACGCACTCGAGTTGCTGCACGCCTTGCAACGGATGCTCGACAACAGGCGGGAACCGGACACCGCTCACATAGCCCAGGTCAGGGTGGAACTGCAACGGCAGATCCGCGTGATCCGGCGGCTGCTCGCAGATACCGGGCGATTCTCGTTCGACAAGACGTTCGGCGGAGAGGAACAGTTAGTCCAGGCTCTGTCGCTGTTCGCTCTATTGGGCCTGATGGGCCGGGGTGAGCTCAGGGTTTCCCAACCTCGGCTGTTCGGAGACATCGTCGTCCGCGCCTGCGAGATGAGGAAGTCCGCATGAGCGCCCTCAAGCGCGATGTGGAAGCCCTCTTGTTCGCGTCAGGAGAGCCGCTTTCGGTGACCAGGATGGTCCAAGCTCTCACGCGACCCGAAGCTCCAAGCCAGCAGGAGATCGACGGCGCCCTGGCTGAGCTGCAATGCGACTACCCTCAGAACGGCGACCGCGGTTTCGAGCTATTGCGCCTTGCCGGCGGTTGGGCCTTTCGGACGAATCCCGAGTGCCGCGCGGTCGTCGCAGCCTTGTTCGAAGTGCCGGAAGAATCCGTACGGCTTTCGCCCGCGGCCATGGAGGCGCTGGCGGTGGTGGCTTACTTGCAGCCGGTGTCTCGCCCGCAGATAGCCGAAGTGAGGGGCGTCAACTCCGACTCCTGTGTGCAGACGCTCGTGGAGCGCGAGCTCATAGCCGAGGTCGGTCGCAGCCAATCGGCAGGGGGAGCGCTCCTTTATGGCACGACCCTCCGTTTCGAGGTCATGTTCGGACTGGCCGGTGTTGAAGACCTGCCCGACCTCGCCGATTTTGAACTCGGCGACGATCAGAAGCTCGAGTTACGCCGGCGCCTTGGTCTTCTAGCGATCCCGGAATGAGCGTTCGGCTCCAAAAGTTCCTGGCCGAGGCCGGCGTAGGGTCGCGCCGGAGGTGTGAAGAGCTCATCAGCGCCGGACGCGTGACCGTGGACGGCCGCGTAGCCCATCTGGGCGAGTCGGTAGACCCCGACCAGCAGACTGTGGAGTTCGACGATCGACCTGTTTTGCGAGAGCACAGGGAGTACTGGCTGTTGAACAAGCCAGTAGGTATGGTCAGCACCGCCAGTGACCCGCAGGGAAGGCCCACGGTGGTGGATTCGGTCCCCACCTCGGCCCGGGTATTCCCGGTCGGCCGTCTAGACCTGGCCAGTTCCGGACTCCTGGTGCTCACCAACGACGGGGAGCTAGCCGCCCACTTGCTGCACCCCCGATATCACGTGGACAAGGAGTACCAGGTGCTCGTCGAGGGAACGATCTCTGGGCCCACGCTGCGTCGCTTGCGGAGCGGGGTGGACTTGGAGGACGGTCCTACTCAGCCCGCGCAGGTGGAGGTGGTTTGTATCGACATTTCAGGCCCGGGACGCCCCACCTCTGAGCTCACGATCGTCATCAGGGAGGGGCGGAAACGCCAGGTGAGACGCATGCTCGAGGCTGTCGGCCATTCGGTGCTCGCTTTACACCGCAGCCGGTTCGATGGGCTTCGCGACTCAGCACTCATCCCTGGGCAGGTGCGGCGGCTGGCGCCTTCCGAAGTGGAAGCCTTACGGCGAGCCGGGGGTCTGCAGTGAGGTTCGAGAGCCCGAAAGTCCGCTGCTGCACTATACTGATGTGCTTGGCGTAAGTGGCCGCGGGAAGCGTGCGGCCGGCAGCGCCGGACACTTAGACCACGGAGCCCGTCATGAAGCTCAATCCAGTTCTCGAAAGATTGACCCCATATCGGGCTGGGCCGCCGCTTGCCACCGTGCAGAAGCGATACAACCTGGCCCAGATCGCCAGGCTTTCAGCCAACGAAAGCGCAGATGGTCCTTTCCCTGAAGTCGTCGATGCGCTGAAGGAAGCGCTTGACGGCCTGAATCGCTATCCCGACGGCTGGTGCGCAGACCTGCGCGAGACACTCGCAGCCCAACTGGATATCCCCGAAAGCTGCCTGGTATTCGGCAACGGCTCGTGTGAGCTTCTCATGCTGCTTGGTGAGGCTTTTCTTGGGCCGGACCGCCACTCGGTCTTCCCATTGCCTTCATTCGTCATGTACAAGGCTATCGCAGCCGCCAATAGCGCTCCTTTCACGGCGGTCGCTCAGCCCGAGTTGCGCTACGACACGGATGCATTGATCGCAGCCCTGAGGGAAGAGACCACCCTTCTTACCATCTGCAATCCGAACAACCCCACCGGGGGCTACCTGGAGCCGCGCCAACTCCGCTCCCTCCTCGATCGCGTTTCGGAGCACACGGTGGTGATCCTCGACGAGGCATACGGGGAGTTCGTGACGGCGGCCGCGGACCAGGACACCGCTCCATGGGTCGCCGATTACCCCAATCTTGTCGTCCTTCGCAGCTTCTCGAAGATCTATGGTCTGGCCGGGTTACGCATCGGATACGGCATCGCATGTCCCGAGATCATCGACGCTTTGGATAAGCTGCGTCAGCCTTTCAATGTCGGGACTCTGCCGCAGGTCGCCGCCCTGGAATCTCTCCGGCACCCAGCGCGCATGGAAGAGAGACGGGTCCATGTCGACAGAGAACGGCGGAGGATGTCAGCGGAGCTTGACCGGATCGGGGTGGGCGTGCTGTCGTCTCAGGCGAATTTCTTGCTGGTGAACGTAGAGGGGCTCGCGGTCCCCGGCGAAGAGGCGGCCCAAGCCCTGCTCGAGCGCGGGGTCATGATACGGTCTGGATACGCGATGGGCTGTCCGGGATGGATTAGGGTTACTATAGGTAAAGTAAATGAGAACGAGCACTTCTTGGCTGCTTTGGCGGAGCTTCGAGGTTTTGGGGGCTGATATGGAAGGCGGGAGTACGGAGATGATGATAGTGATGCGCGAGGACGCCACCCCGGAAGAGGTGGAACGGATCCTCGAGCGTCTCGACAACGCGGGGGCGAAGGGTCACGTCTCCACGGGCGATGTGGTGACGGTCATCGGAGTCAGTGGGGAGCGGGACGTGATCGCCGGCCTTCCGCTGGAGGCATATCCTGGAGTCGATAAGGTCCTTCCCATTTTGCGGCCGTACAAGCTGGTGAGCCGTGAGTTCCGCAATACGCCGACGATCATCACGGTGGGGGGGACAAGCCTCGGCGGAGGTCACATCGGGCTCATCGCCGGACCGTGCTCGGTCGAGAGCCGGGAGCAATTGCTCGAGGCAGCCCATGCCGCCAAAGCGGCCGGGGCGACGATGCTCCGCGGTGGGGCGTTCAAACCCCGGACTTCTCCCTACGCCTTCCAGGGCCTGGGAGTGGAGGGCCTGGAGATCCTGGCCGAGGCCCGGGAAGCCACGGGTCTGCCGGTTGTCACCGAACTCATGGACCCCCGTCACCTAGATGACGTTGTGAAATACTCCGACGTCATCCAGATCGGTGCCCGGAACATGCAGAACTTTCAGCTGCTTTCGGCCGTGGGGGAGGTGGACCGTCCGATCGTGCTCAAACGCGGACTCGCCGCCACCATCGATGAACTGCTCATGGCGGCTGAGTACATCGTCAAGGAGGGGAATGACAAGGTCATCCTCTGCGAACGGGGCATCCGCACCTTCGAAACCGCCACCCGCAACACGCTCGACATATCCGCGATCCCCATCATCAAGCAGCGCAGCCATCTGCCGGTCATAGTCGACCCAAGCCACGCAGCGGGCAAGGCCGACCTCGTGGAGCCGCTCTCGCTGGCCGCATTGGCAGCAGGGGCGGATGGGCTCATGATCGAGATGCATCCCACGCCCGAAACGGCGCTGTCTGATGGCGCCCAGTCGCTCGATCCTGCTCAGTTCACTCGGGTGGCGGCGCGCCTCCAGGCCATGATCGCCTGGATGGGCACCACTCTCGGCTAACCTCATGACTGATGCGGACTCGAATAGCAGTGTCCGCCGCCTGGCCATCATCGGAGTCGGCCTCATGGGCGGTAGTCTAGCCCTCGCCGCGCAGCGCGGTGCTGGGGTCTCTCAGATAGTGGGCTACGACTCGGATCCCCAAGCTCTTTCGGACTCTCTCCGCATGGGCGTGATCACGGAGGCGGCTGCCAGCCCAAGCGAAGCCGCGGCCGGAGCGGATCTGGTGGTCGTCTGTACGCCCGTGCGAAGTATCCCCGCGCTGGTCGAAGAGTGCGTGAACGCAGATCCCAGACCTCGCCTCGTGACCGACATCGGCAGCACCAAGTCGGTCATCATCGACAGTCTCTCCCCGTTGGCACGCTCCCTGTTCGTGGGCGGACATCCCATTTGTGGCGCCGCCACGGCGGGCGTACGTTATTCGCGCCCCGATCTTTTCGACGGCGCCACCTACTTCTTGTGCACCACGGGCGCGGCCCTGCCAGACCTCTATGCCCTGCTGCAGGGATTCGTCTCCGATCTTGGGGCCAGGCCGGTGCACATCGGCGGTGTGCCGCACGACCGCATCATGGCGGTCATCAGCCACCTTCCGCACGTCCTCGCCAACGTGCTCATGCAGCAGGTGGGCGAGTACCGTGTCTCCGGCAAGAGAGCGCTGCACTGGGTGGGACCCAGCTTCAAGGATCTTACCCGGGTAGCTGGGGCCAATCCGCCCATGTGGCGGGACATCTTCATGGAGAACCGGGAAGCGTTGGCGAAGGCCCTTCGGGCGGTGGCTACTGAGCTTCAGGACCTATCCGATTCCCTCGACCGGGGAGACGAGGCGCGGGTGGCGAAGTCTATCGACATCGCCGCCGCCTACCACGAGGAGCTTCTCGAGTATGAAGACCTCGTTCCGCAGACCTTGTACAAGGTGGTCGTGCATATCCCGGACCAATCCGGCGTGCTTTCCAAGGTCATGACCACCCTCGGCGACGCGGGCATCAACATCGAAGACCTCACGCTGCACCACGTCAGCCGGAGCGCGGGTGGCGATCTCGTTCTCTTCGTCTCTGGGGAAGACACCGCGGAAACCACGAGCGCGCTTCTGGAGAGCCTCGGCTACCCGACAGTGGTCAGTCTGACGGGTGACGGCAGTGATTGAGACCCGTCCCACGACGTTCCTTCCCGCAAAGCGAGGATTGCGCGGCGTCTTGACCGTGCCAGGAGATAAGTCCATCTCCCATCGGGCCCTCCTACTGGGAGCGGTGAGCTCGGGTACGGTGAAGGTCACGGGGTTCCTCCGCTCCGCTGACACGCTGGCCACTTTGGCCGCCATACGGGCCCTGGGGGTCGTAGTCGAAGACCATGGAGAGATCCTGACTGTGCAAGGCCGAGGCTGGGATGGCCTGGCTGAGCCCGAGGACGTCATCGACGTCGCCAACGCCGGCACGCTCATCCGTCTCCTGCCAGGCCTCGTCGCCCCGCTGCCTTTTCTTACTATCCTGACCGGCGATGCCAGTATCCGGCAGCGGCCGATGGCGCGCATCGTAGGGCCGCTCGCTGCGATGGGTGCCACTGTCACCGCTCGAGCAGGCGATACGCTGCCGCCGATCGCACTCCGAGGTGGTCCACTCATGGGGATCGTCCACCACATGCCTGTAGCTTCAGCTCAAGTCAAATCCTGCGTTCTCTTGGCCGGTCTGCGCGCTTCTGGCGAGACCGCGGTGGTCGAACCGGGCGCTTCCCGAGACCACACGGAACGTCTGCTCCGCTATGGCGGTGCCCGTGTTGAGCGCGAGGGCTTGGAGGACGGCGCCGGCACGGTCCGGGTCTGGCCCGTGGAGCGACTGACTTTCACCGAGATCGCAGTGCCAGGAGACTTCAGTTCGGCGGCCTTCTTTCTCGTCGCTGCGCTGCTCGTGGACGGCTCTGAGGTGACCGTCGCCAATGCCGGTCTGAACCCCTCCCGCACAGCCCTGCTCCAGGTACTGCGAGACATGGGCGCGCAACTCACTGTCCAACCCGACGAAGCCGGCGGGCCGGAGCCTGTCGGCCGGATCACAGCCAGGACATCCTCGCTCATGGCGGTCGACCTCGATCCCCGACTTGTTCCCAACCTCATCGACGAGCTGCCGCTCTTCTTGCTGGCCGCGGCAAAAGCGCGCGGCGTCTCGCGCTTGCGCGGCGCCGCAGAGCTTCGGGCCAAGGAAAGCGACCGTCTGTCCGCGATGGCCCAGGTTCTACGGGCTCTGGGAGCTCGTGTTGAAGAGCTGCCCGACGGCATGGAGATCGAGGGCAGGCCGAACGGGTGGCTCGGCGGTTCGGTCTCCGTTTTCGGCGACCATCGGATCGCCATGGTGGGAGCCGTCGCCGGACTGGCGTCGCAAGAGGGAGTCACGATCGACGATGCCGACTGTATCGGCGTCTCCTACCCCGGCTTCTCCGAGGCCGTGGCAAGCCTTGGGGGCGCCGCGATTCTGAGTGAAGGTGCCCGATGATCATCACCATCGATGGCCCAGCCGGTTCCGGCAAGAGTACGATATCCCGCGAGGTGGCTAAGCGCCTAGGGATGCGCTATCTCGACACCGGCGCCATGTATCGCGCCATCACCCTGCTCGCCCTTGAGGCCGGTCTTGTACCGGATCGAATCACCGAGTCGGGCGAACTGGCGGCGAAGACCGTGCTGCGTCTGGAGGGGCGCCCGGACGACCTCAGCCGAGTCTTCGTCGACGGCCGCGAGGTCACAGATGAGATCCGCGGGTCGCTCGTGTCAAAGAACGTCTCGGCTGTGTCCGCCGAGCCGTCTGTGCGAGAGGTGCTGACTACCCGCCAACGCGAGGAGGCCGCCAAAGGCAACATGGTGCTCGAAGGTAGAGACATGGGCACCGTGGTCTGTCCCCACGCGGACCTCAAGATATATCTAACCGCTTCCATCGAGGAGCGCGCTCAGCGCCGGCAGGCGCAACTCCGGGAGCGGGGGGTCTCACTGCCGGTCGAGCAACTCGCACAGGACATCGCGACACGTGACTCCTACGACTCGGGTCGCGAGCTGGCCCCGCTCCGCAAAGCGCCGGGCGCAGTGGAGGTGGACACCAGCGGTCTGACCATCGAAGAGGTGATCCAAAGGGTGACCGACCTCGCCCACCCCGAGCGTGGCTTGGGAGGCTTCGTCCGCGGTCCCTTGGATACTCCTCCGTATCGCTTCGCCTACTCGTTTCTGCCCGCCCTTTTCAAGCTCGCATTCCGAATGGAGATCTCTGGAGTGGAGCACTTGCCTACCCGGGGCGGGGTCGTGTTGGCGTCGAACCACCTATCGAACCTAGACCCGTTCTTCTTGGGGTGTGCCTGCCCACGCCAGATACACTTCATGGCCAAAGCAGAACTGTGGAGGTCGAAGCTCCTTGGTCGCCTCGTGTCGGCCTTCGGGGCGTTTCCTATCCACCGAGGCGAACCGGACCGTCAGGCCGTGAAGTCTGCTCTCGAGATCGTCAAGGGTGGCGCAGTCTTGGGCATTTTTCCAGAGGGACATCGGCAGCAGGGGGGACGACTTGGCGAGATCCACCCAGGGGTGACTCTTTTCTCGTTGCGGGACGATGTTGTCACCATCCCGGTCGTGCTGTCAGACACAGACCGCGTTGTGCGCAAAGGGCTACTCCGCTTTCCCCGCGTCCACGTTCTCTTTGGAGCCCCCCTGGAAATACCCGGGACGGACGTTCCCCGTTCGGAAAGGGCCCAGATAACGGCCGATAGGCTGGCAACGGCCTACAGTGATCTCATGGGCGAGACGAAGAGGGCTCAACCGCAGACGAAGGCGAAGAATGGCCGAGCTTGACATACGCATCTCGGATCCCGCCGGTTTCTGCTGGGGAGTCGAGCGGGCCCTCGAAGTCGCCCGCACTGCCGCCGAAGAGGCCGAGGGGCCCATTCACACCTTGGGACCGCTCATCCATAACCCGGCCGTGATAGCCGACCTCGAACGCCGCGGCGTCGAAGTCCTTGGCGATGCGTCCGAGGCGCGGGAGGGCACGATCATCTTACGCTCGCATGGGGTCCCACGTGAGGTTCGAGAGGAGCTCAGCAGACGCCCTGTGAACGTCCTCGACGCCACGTGCCGCTTCGTCAAGTCGGCACAGGAGAGAGCTGCTGTTCTCCACGCGAGTGGCTATCTCGTGGTGATCCTGGGGGAGAAGGAGCACCCAGAAGTGCTGGGTTTGCGCTCGTACGCGGGGCCCGATTCCATCGTGGTCGAGAAACCTGCTGACCTGCCTGCTGAGCTACCCAATTCGCGCGTGGGAGTTGTTGTCCAAACGACCCAATCGCAGGAGCGCCTTGCAGACCTGGCCGCGCACTTGGCTCCACGAGTTAAGGAGCTCCTCGTCTATAACACCATCTGCAACGCCACCCAGCAGCGGCAAAGAGCTGCTATATCCATGGCTAAAGAGGTGGACCTCGTCATCGTTGTCGGGGGAAGAAACTCGGGCAATACCCGAAGGCTCGCGGAGCTCTGCGCCGAGGTCCAGCCGCGCACGCATCACGTGGAATCTGCGGCCGAGATCGATCCGCAATGGCTTTCCGGAGCCGGCATCGTGGGCATAACCGCGGGTGCATCGACCCCGCCCGAGCAGATAGACGCCGTCGTGCGCCGTCTCAAGGAGATCACCAGTTGAGTACAAACATACTTCCGCGAGTGGCGATAATCGGCTACCCGAATGTCGGAAAATCCACCCTCTTCAACAGGATTACCGGCACCCGAGAGGCGGTGGTGGCCCCGGAGTCCGGGGTGACGAGAGACCGCAAGGAGGGGCAGGCGGACTGGGTCGGTCACCGGTTCGTGGTGGTCGACACCGGCGGCATCGACCTGCGGAGTGACGAGCCTCTGGGGGAGATGGTCCGCCGGCAGGCCCAGGTGGCTTTGGCCGAAGCCACGGTGGCCATATTCCTGGTAGACGGGAAAATGGGGAGCGCGCCCCAAGACGACGAGATCGCGGCTTTGCTCAGGCGTAGTGGGATACCCGTAGTGCTGGCGGTCAACAAGATCGATTCCCGGGCGGCGGAAGCCAACCTCATCGAGTACTGGCAGCTCGGCCTCGGGGAGCCGCTCGGCATCTCCGCCGAACACGGGCTTGGAGTGGGGGACCTTCTCGACCAGGTGGTCACGTCTTTTCCGGAGGCATCCTCGGAGGTGGAGGATCCCCGTCCGATCAGGATCGCCATCGTAGGCAGACCCAACGTGGGGAAGAGCTCGCTGATAAACCGTCTCCTCGGTGACGAACGAGCCATCGTCTCCGCCATACCCGGCACCACCCGAGACGCCATCGACACCAACCTTGTCTTTGAGGGGACCGAAGTCACGTTAGTCGACACCGCCGGCTTGCGTCGCCCCGGAAAGCGGACTACCACAGACGTTGAGTACTACAGCTCCCTGCGGGCCATCCGCGCTATGGAGCGCAGCGACATCGCCTTTGTGGTGGTCGACGCGAGCGAAGGGTTGGTGGACCTCGACCTGCAGGTGGCCTACGAAGCGCAGCGCGCCAATTGCGCCACGGCGATCCTCTTCAACAAATGGGACATCTCGGTGATCGACCTGGAGATGGTCACCGCCCGGGTCAAGGACAAGGTACAGATGAAGCCCCGCTGGATCACGACCTCGGCGCTGACCGGGCGCGGGCTGGACCGCATCTTGCCGCTGGCCTTGGAGCTGTACTCCTTGTACAGCACTCGCATACCCACCGCCGAGCTCAACCGTTGGTTGGAGGAAATCAAGGCAAGGCGGGCTCCGGAGGCGAAGGGCGGAAAAACCCTGAAGACCTTCTATGCGGTGGAGTATGACGTGAGTCCGCCTCGATTCAAGGTCATGGTGAACTCGCGAGCCCTTATCACGAAGCCGTTCGCCTATTTCCTCGAGAACCGGCTTCGGGAGAGTTTTGGCATGTGGGGCATTCCCCTGGTCATCGACTTCGACGGCAAGGAGGAGCGGTACTCTTGAGATCCGTGCTTGAGGCACTGGGTCTGGTCATCCTCGGCTACCTGTTCGGCTCCATCTCGCCCAGCGTGTTCCTGGGCAAGCTCTTCAAGGGCGTGGATGTGAGAAGGCATGGGAGCGGCAATGCAGGTACCACGAATGCCTTTCGGGTCCTGGGCCCCCGATTGGGCGCCGCGGTACTCGTGGGGGATGTGCTCAAGGGAACACTGCCCGTTCTGTTCGCCAGCTACGTCAGCGCGCCCCTGGTGACCGTGTTCGTTGCACTCGCGACAGTGGCAGGCCACAACTACTCTGTCTTCCTCCGTGGGAAAGGTGGCAAAGGAGTCGCCACGGGAGCCGGGGCCGCCACTGGGATGATGCCATTTCCGATGGCCATCCTCTGGACGGCATACGCCGTCATCCTGCTCAGCACGTCCACCGTTTCGATCGCCTCGATCGTATGCACGATCCTGCTTCCGGTCATCGCGATCGTCTTTCATCAGCCGCTTCCCTATGTCGTCGCCACTTTTGTCATGTCGGCTGTGGTGCTGTGGGGCCATAGGGGCAACTTCCGACGTCTTTGGAGACGGGAAGAGCGGAGGGTGCAATTCCCTTGGAATAGAAAGCCGGTGATCGTCCAGTGCCCGCCAAGCGCCACGCCCTCGCCTCCCGACCGGTCGGCGCAAAGCGGTGGCCCGCCGGGGTAGCGCGATGACCGGTCGTACCCACCAAGAACCTCCTGCACCGCGTCGGCGTCGCAGGCCCGGCGAAGGGTTCGCAGTCGCGGTAGTGGGCGCCGGCAGCTGGGGGACAGCTTTCGCGCGGCACCTTGCCCTTCAAGGCGTCGAGACGACTCTCCTCGCTCGACGGACGGAGCAGGCGGAGCAGATGCGCCGTTCGCATCGCAATCCGGACTACCTCTCACATCTTGAGCTGCCCTCGGGGCTCTCTTTCGGCGTGTACGAGACGGCCGACCTCTCCCAGACCTCGCTGCTCGTGATGGCGGTGCCGAGCAAGGCATATGCAGAGGTGATCCGCTCATTGGCTCCGCGGTTGCGCGGCGGGATCGGCATCCTCAGCCTCACCAAGGGAGTGGAGCCGGCGACTCTTCATCGATTGAGCGAAGTCCTCGAGACCGAACTGAAGGCCCTTTCACCGAAGGTAGCGGTGCTATCGGGTCCCAATCACGCGGAGGAAGTGGCCGAGGACCAGCCTACCGCCGCAGTCATCGCCTCCACCGACGTAGAGTTCGCCGCCGCTCTGCAGGAGATCGTCACCAGCGAGACGCTGAGAGCATACGTCAACAGCGACCTTGTGGGCGTCGAGTTCGCGGGCGCAGTCAAGAACATCATCGCCCTCGCCACCGGCATGTCGGACGGTCTGGGCTTCGGAGACAACGCCCGAGCCGCCCTCATAACGCGCGGACTGGCAGAGATGACCCGGCTTGGCCTGGCCCTGGGCGCGGAACGCCAGACCTTCGCCGGGCTCGCCGGACTTGGCGATCTCGTGGGTACCTGCACTTCCCGGCACAGCCGCAACCGGCTTGCCGGGGAGATGATCGCTCGCGGACACGCGCCGGACACCGTGGAAGCCGAGATGGGCATGATAGCCGAAGGGATGACCACCGCCCCGGCCATTCTCACCGTCGCCTCCCGTTCCAGTGTGGAACTGCCTATCACGGAGAACGTGGTGGCCATCCTTCGGGGGCGGAAGGACGTGCGCGCGAGCGTCCGCGACCTCATGGCCCGGCAGCCTCGTTCGGAGTCTCTGTAGGCCCGCTGGGGCCCAGTCTCCGTCGCCTGAGGCTCGGAACGCCGCACTCACGCGAATCTCGCCGGGCGCAGAACCCGGCGGGACCCCATGCTATACTGGTCGCGCTG
>JADGPI010000204.1 GCA_017882525.1 Thermoleophilia bacterium | reverse complement strand
CTGGGCGGCACGGTGCCGAGCACCTGCTTGACCGCCGGGTCGACGCGCTTGTTGGAAGCGTGCACCTGGCTGCGAAACCACAAGTACGATCCGCCGCCGCCCGCTAACACCAGCAGTATCAGCCCCAGGAGGCTCCAGAGCACCACGCGCTTCCACCTGCCAGGGCGTGCGCTTTCGACTCGGTACACGGTATAGGGCTTATCGCTCAGTGCTCAGCTCCGCTCATCGCGAGGTCAGGCTTTCCAGCGTGGAGGGAGATTCTACCCCGAAGGGACAGTCTCCGTCTTCGGGATGGTAATCATAGATTCGGCTACTTGGAGCAGCTCTTTCTTGGTTGCGACGTAAGAGAGCGTGTTGGATACCCAATACAGCACTCCACCCTTTTTCCACCAGATGTGATCGACTTTTTGGTTAGTGCCCACGATGGTGTATATGACACCATCGTGCTGGACCTCCTGGCCCTTGCTGGCCGCGGGAGCCGACGTCCAGGTCGTCTCCATGATGCCAACGTACTGGTCCTTGGTCGCCCCGTCGCGGGTCAACTGGTAGACGACCTTGATGGCGGGCTTGGTTCCCCCGCCCACTTGAATGCCGTACGAGCCGCCGCCGTCCTTCGGTGGGTTCTGGTCCACGTAGCTGCAGCCGTCTGGCAAGTATCCCGGGGCTTCGACGGTGAAGGGGGCCGAGGAGGCGATGATCGACCAGAGATGGCTGTTAGGTATAAGGGCTGGGTCCGTGACGACCCCTGCGGTAGACGACGTGGACGATCCTGCGGCCGAGGTGGTCCCGGTCGAACTCGCTTGTGTGGTCGCCGCAGAAGGCGGAGTGAGGAAAGCCTCCACCGCCTGGCGGATGGTTTCGCTGCTCGCGATGACCACCGACTGCCCATCCCTCGTCTGCGGGTCTCCGACGATGCTCACCTGGCGGATACGGTCACCGCTCAGCTTCACGCCCCAAGCGGCAAGACTGATCACGTCTTTTGTTCCCAGGGTGGTGGTCACGTTCTTGAAGAGGGCGCTGATGTAGCCCGGGAGCTTGAGAGGAAGGTTCCAGCCTATGGCCTGCTCCCGAAGGGCGGTCAAGAACCGCTGCTGCCGGTCCATGCGCCCGAAATCAAGATTGTCGTCGTGCCGGAAGCGGACGAAATTGAGGGCGTCGTCCCCTTTGAGCAACTGGTAGCCAGGCGACAGCTTGATGTTCTGGTAGTCGAGCCCGTCGTAGTAGTAGCGCTTATCCACGTCGACGTAGACGCCACCAACCGTGTTCGTAATGTCCTTGAACGCGTTGAAGTCGACCTCCATGTACTGCTTTATGTCGATCCCGGTGAGCTCCTTCACCGTCCGGATGGTCAGCGCTCCTCCACCGGACGCATAGGCGAAGTTGATCTTCTGCTTGCCGTGGCCCGGGACGTCCACGTAGAGGTCGCGCGGGATGGAGAGGATCGACAGGAAGTTCTGCTTAGGATCGGCATGCACCAGCATGATGGTGTCGGAGCGGCCCGACTCCTCGAGGGTGGGCCGGATGTCGGAGCCCAGTACGAGGATGTCCATGCCTGTCTTCGGCGCCGCGATCAGAGTGGTGGGGGGTTCGCTTGTAAGTTCGTGGCCGATGCGCGTATCAGTGGTGTGGGAGCCGGTGATCACGCCGTTGAGCCATAAATACGAGCCCCCGCCGGCCGCCAGAACCAGAACCACCAGCCCGACAAGGCTCCACAGCACGATCCGCTTCCACCTGCGTCTCGACGCCCGCTGGACCGAGTAGACCGTATATGGTTTTTCGTTCAGTGGTCCGCTCCGTTCAGGAGGAGCCTGGATCCCGCCGCCGCTCGACGCCGGTGGAACCCTAGGTAGCCGGGCAGGAAACCTCTCCCGCCACCGATCGCTCGACGTCGGCGCCCAGTGCTCTCAGTTTCTCCTCGAAACGCTCGTAGCCACGATCGATATGGTACACGTCCCTCAACTCCGTGCAACCCTCGGCCGCCAAGCCGGCGATAGCTAGGGCCGCGCCGGCCCGCAGATCCGGGCAGCGCACGATGGCCCCAGAGAGGGCGCGGCCGCCGGTTATCACCGCGTGGTTGCCATTCACGCGGATGTCGGCGCCGAGGCGCGCGAGCTCATCCACAAACCCGAAACGGTTCTCGAAGACGTTCTCGGTCACCACCGAGACGCCTTGGGCCAACGACAGCAGCACCATCATCTGCGCCTGAAGATCGGTGGCGAATCCCGGGTAGGGCAGCGTTGCCACGTCGACACCCACATACGAAGTGGGGTCGCCCCAGATCTTGACACTCCTGGTGTTCTCGTGTACCTGCACCCCGATCGATCGCAGTTTCGACAGGAAGAGGTCCAGAACGTGCGGGCTGATGCCGGTGACTTCGACCTCCCCGCCTGTGACGGCTCCCGCGATGAGGTACGTTCCGGCTTCGATGCGGTCGCCCAGCACCGTGTGCTCCGCGGTGTGCATCTCGTTGACCCCGGTGATGCGCAACGTGGAACTGCCGGCGCCTTCGATCTCCGCCCCCATGCTCACCAGGAACTTGCAGAGATCCACGATCTCTGGTTCGCGGGCGGCGTTCTCCAGGGTAGTGGTGCCTTCGGCCAGGACCGCAGCCATCAGGAGGTTCTCCGTGGCGCCGACGCTGGGATAGTCGAGGAACATGTCGATCGCTCGGAGTTTGTCCGCGGTGACCTCCACAAAGCCGTGGCCCGAACGGACCGTGCCTCCCATGGCGGCTAGTCCACGGAGGTGGATGTCGATCTTTCGTGGTCCTAGATTGCAGCCGCCGGGCATGGCCACCCGAGCCTGGCCGAAGCGAGCTACGAGCGGCCCCATGATCTGGATGGACGCACGCATCCGCTGGACTAATTCGTATGGAGCTACCTGGGACGTGACGTCGACAGTGTCTATGGTCATGGTGCCGTCGGCGAAATCGACCCGAGCACCGAGGTGCTCCAGCACCTCCCGCATGGTGCTCACGTCCTGGATGGCAGGCACGTTGTGCAAAACGCTCACGCCCGGAGCGAGCAGGGCCGCGGCCATGAGCTTCAGGGCTGAGTTCTTGGCGCCGGACACCGTGACCTGGCCGGATAGGCGCCTGCCGCCGCGCACGATCAAGCGGGATTCCACCGCTTCAGCTACCACGCGCGGGTTAGGCCATCTCGGCGACTTTGAGACGGTTCTTTGCTCGACGGAGCGCCATCGTCTCCCGATATGGATCGACTTCCTCCCCTTCGGGCACCGTCCCTTGATTGTACGAGTCAAGTCGTTTGGTGGCCCGTTCCAACGCTCGTTCCACCCTCGGTACGTCGATCTTCGAGGCTTCTTCGGCCGTGTCGGCCAGTACGATCACCTTGTTGAACTGGACCTTGGCGAATCCCTCGGAGATCGCGAAATTGAGCCATTCTCCGTCTGTCGTCAGCGTCCGCAGGCGGCCGATGCTCAACTGAGCGACCATGGGCGCGTGATGGGGTAGGACGCCCAGCTCTCCGGTCGCGCCGGGAAGTACGACCATCTCTGCATCGCCTTCGTAGACAGGACCGGCGGGAGCCACAAGCTCCAGCCGTAGATACTGGCTTCCTTCGTCAGCCAAGGCTTAGGCCTCCGGACTCTTGGCAGCCTCTCCGCTCTGCCCGCTTGCCGCGTCAGGCGCGTTTGCCGCGCTAGGCGCCGCGTCCTCACCCGGCGCGGTGGCGCTTCCGCCGTGCAGCTTCCGGGCCGCGGCCACTACGTCGTCAATACCGCCTTGCATGCGAAAAGCCTGCTCGGAAAGATCATCGTGCTTTCCTTCGATGATCTCCTTAAAGCTCCGCACCGTATCTTTGAGGGGCACGAACTTACCCGGGATCCCAGTGAACTGCTCGGCGACGAAGAAGGGTTGCGAGAGGAACTGCTGGATCTTGCGCGCCCTGCGCACGGTCACCTTGTCCTCGTCGGAAAGCTCGTCCATCCCCAAGATGGCGATGATGTCGCGCAGGTCTTTGTAGCGTTGCAGGATCTCCTGCACCTTCGTCGCCACTTCGTAGTGCTCGTCGCCTACGATATCCCTGCTGAGCGCCCGGCTGGTGGAGTCCAGCGGGTCGACGGCGGGATAGATCCCCATCTCGGTGATGGCCCGGCTCAAGACCGTGGTCGCATCGAGGTGAGCGAAGGTGGCGGCGGGGGCCGGGTCGGTGAGGTCGTCGGCCGGGACGTAGATGGCCTGCACGGAGGTCACCGAACCTCGCCGGGTCGATGTGATGCGCTCCTGCAACTCGCCCATCTCGGAGCTCAGGGTAGGCTGATATCCCACAGCGGACGGCATCCGGCCAAGGAGGGCCGACACCTCGGAACCTGCCTGTACGAAACGGAAGATGTTGTCGATGAAAAGGAGCACGTCCTGGCCCATCACGTCGCGGAAATACTCGGCCATAGTCAGACCGGACAGGCCCACCCGCAGACGTGCGCCCGGGGGTTCGTTCATCTGGCCGAAGACCATGGCGGTCTTCTTGATGACGCCGGATTCGGTCATATCCAGGTAGAGGTCGTTGCCTTCGCGCGTCCGCTCTCCCACGCCGGCGAACACCGAGATGCCGCCGTGATGCGTAGCGATCCCGTGGATGAGCTCCAGGATGACGACGGTCTTGCCCACGCCGGCGCCGCCGAACAAGCCGACTTTCCCACCCTTCACATATGGGGCAAGCAGGTCGATGACCTTGATGCCGGTTTCCAGGACCTCCGTGGTGGGCTGAAGGTCTTCGAAATCCGGCGCCGGGCGGTGGATGGGCCATCTTTCCACATCGGCGGGGAGTGGCTCGCCCTCGTCGATGGGCTCGCCAAGCAGGTTGAACAGCCGGCCCAGCGTCGCCTGACCCACCGGGACCGCGATCGGCAGGCCCGTGTCGATCACTTCCATGCCGCGCGCCAAGCCGTCGGTGGAATCCATGGCCACCGCGCGTACTTTGTTGTCTCCCAGGTGCTGTTGGACCTCGGCAACGAGATGGATACGGCCGGAGGCCACGTCGACGTCGATCTCGAGCGCGTTGTAGATGCCCGGGAGTTCGTCCCCGAACTCGACATCGATCACCGGCCCGATGATCTCTACGATCTTGCCTTTGTTCATCGCCTTAGATGTCCTTCCGTTCGTTATCCAGACAAGGCGTCGGCGCCCGCCACCACTTCCAGGATCTCCTGGGTGATGGAGGCCTGCCGCACCCGGTTCATCGCCAAGGTGAGTTCGTCTATCATCTCGTCCGCGGCGTCCGAGGCATTGCGCATCGCGGTCATCCGCGCCCCGTGCTCGCTGGCCATACCCTCCAGCAGCGCCCGATAGATCGCTATCTCGAGATAGGTGGGGATGAGGTCTTCGAGGATGGTTTCCGCCGAAGGCTCGAAGATGAAGTCCATATGAGCCGCTGCGCCCTCCGGGGTGTACTCGGGGACCAATTCTTCCTGGATCGGCAGGATCACCTGATCGGTGATGAACTGCTCCAGGGCGCTTTTGAAGCGGTTGAAGACCAAGTGGACCCGATCCACCTTCTCAGTGACGTAAAGCTCGGCGACTCGGTGGGCGATCGCCTGGGCGTCCAGAAAAGCCGACCGGTCGGTGATGTCTACGTAGGTGCTGAGGAGCTTGTAGCGCTGGAAACGCAGAGTGCCGATCCCTTTCCGCCCGACGACGATGAGGTCGGTCTCGATCCCCTCCGCCTGGTAAGCGTGAACGCGGTCGAGCGCCCGGCGCACGATGTTGGAGTTGAAGGCGCCGCACATGCCCCGGTCGGCGGTTAGGGCGACCACGGCCACTCGCCGGACCTTCTCGTGCTTCTTGAGCAGGGGGTACGAGTTCACATCCACCTGCAGGTAGCGCACCAGCCCCGCGATGAACTCCATCATGTTGAGGGCGTAGGGCCGCGCCGCCTCGATGCGCTGCTGCGCGCGCCGCAGGCGCGCCGCGGCCACCATCTCCATGGCCTTGGTGATCTTCCGTGTGTTGCGCACGGAGAGGATGCGACGCTTGATGTCTCTCTGGGCCGGCATATCTTTCTAGTCGTTCTCCTGATCGTCTTCCTGGGCGGTCTCGCTCAGTTGCCCGTTTCGCCCCTAGCCGAGGCTGTGAGTCTCGGCTGCTTCGCCCGACAGACTCGTCCAGAGTTCCTTGAATCCCACGATAGCCGCGCGCAGTTTGGCTTCCATGTCGTCGCTCAGGACCTTGGTGGCGGCGATGTCGATGCCGATCTCGGCGTGATTCGACGTGAGGTGGCTGCGCAACGTGTCGTTGAAGCGGCTCACCTGCGCCACGGGGATGTCGTCCAGATAGCCCTGCGTGGCCGAGAAGATGATCATCACTTGGTCTTCCACCGCCCACGGCATGAACTGCGGCTGGTTGAGCGTGGCCACCAAGCGCTCGCCCCGAGAAAGGGTATCGAGCGTGTCCTGGTCGAGTTCGGAACCAAACTTGGCGAAAGCCTCCAGATCGCGGAACTGCGACAGGTCGAGGCGCAGTGACCCGGCCACCTTGCGCATGGCCTTGATCTGGGCATTGCCGCCCACCCGGGAAACGGAGATGCCCACGTTGATCGCCGGACGGATCCCCGAATAGAAAAGGTCGCTTTCCAGGAATATCTGGCCATCCGTGATCGAGATCACGTTGGTGGGGATGTAAGCGGACACGTCCCCGGCCTGGGTCTGGATGATGGGAAGGGCGGTGAGCGAACCGCCGCCTTCTTTGTCGCTCAGCTTGCACGCGCGCTCGAGCAGGCGGCTGTGCAGGTAGAAGATGTCGCCGGGGAAGGCTTCGCGGCCGGGGGGTCGCCGCAGGAGCAGGGACATCTGCCGGTACGCGTCGGCGTGCTTGGTGAGGTCGTCATATATGCAGAGGGCGTGCTTACCCTGATAGGTGAAGTACTCGCCCATGGCGCAGCCGGCGTACGGGGCAATGTACCGCATGGGGGCGCCGGTCGAGGCCGAGGCCATGATGACGATGGTGTAATCCATAGCCCCGTGCTCCTCCAGCCGCGCGACCAAGCTGGCCACGGTGGAGGCTTTTTGACCGATGGCCACGTAGATGCACACCACGTCCTGGCCCTTTTGGTTGATGATCGCGTCCAGGGCGATCGCCGTCTTGCCTGTACCGCGGTCGCCGATGATCAGCTCGCGCTGACCGCGCCCGATCGGGATCATGGAGTCGATGGCCTTGATGCCCGTCTGCAAGGGCTCTTTCACCGGTTGCCGGCGGATGACTCCCGGAGCCTTGAACTCCACCTGACGGAAGCTGTTGGTCTCGATGGGGCCCTTGTCGTCCAGGGGCACGCCGAGCGGGTTCACCACCCGCCCTATGAGGGCCTCGCCCACCGGAACCTGGATGACGTTGCCCGTGCGTTTGACCAGGTCGCCTTCCTTGATGAGCGTGTCCTCGCCCATAAGCACGGCGCCGATGCTGTCTTCCTCGAGGTTGAGCACCAGACCGATGACGTTGTGGGGCAGCTCCAGCATCTCAGAGGCCACTGCATTCTCGAGCCCCTGGATCCGCGCCACACCATCACCCACCTGGACCACGGTGCCCACTTCCTGGAAATCCACCCCGGTCTCGTACTGCTTGATACGAGACTTGAGGACGCTGGTTATCTCCTCAGGACGCAGCTTCAACTGAACCCTCCATGCTAGCCATAGGGCTGATCAACGATTCGCGGAGCTTCTCCAGCCGGTGACGCACGCTCGCGTCGGCCACCCTGCCGCCTATGCGGAGCTTCAGCCCCCCCAACATGTCCTCGTCCACTGTCATGGTGAGCTCGACTGTCTTAGCCAGCGAGGACTCGATCTTGTTCTTCAGGGCAGCCTGCAACTTGTGCGGCAAGGGAACTGCCGACACCACCTCGACGTGCACCAGCCCCGCGGCCTTTTCCACTAGATCCACGTACGCCTCGAACGTCTCCGCCAGGGCACCCTCGCGACTTTTGTCGACCAAGAGACGCAGGAAGTTGCGGATCAACTGGTCCCCGCCTTCTGTCAACTCGAGGAGGACCTGCTTCTTGAGAGGGTCGGAGACACCCTCCGCCACCAAGAACTGGCGCAACTCCGGAGAAGCTTCCACCGCGTCGACGAAGGCGCCCAGGTCGCTGCGCACAGCCTCCACGCGGCCTTCTTCCTCTGCCGCCTGGAATAGAGCCGCTGCGTAAACCCTTGCGACCTTGCCTTCGCTCAAAGCAGTCTGCTCTCCTAGTTGTCGCTGACCTTACTCAGGTCGATCTCGTCGATGGCTTCCTGGATCAGTTGGAGGTGATCGCCTGCAGTCAGGCTCTTGCGGGTGACCTTCTCGGTGGCCGCGATGGTCAGATCGGCCACTTCTTCCCTGATCTTCTGAAGCGCCTGCGAGGTGTCCCGCTCGATCTGCTCGCGAGCTCTGGCTAGTGTCGTCTCTGCCTGGACCCGAGCCTCCTCCAAGATGTCGGCCTTGCTCGTCTCGCCAAGCTTGCGCGCCCGCTCGAGGATGGCCTCCGACTCGTGCCGCGCTTCGGCCATCTGCCGCTTGTAGTTGGCAAGTAGTTCCTGGGCTTCGTTGCGCAGCTGCTCGGCACCCACGATCGACTGGTGGATCTCGTCCTGCCGCTCCTTCTGCAACTTCATGAGCGGGTTAAACGCGTATTTGTAAAGAACCGCCACCAGAATCAGAAAAGTGATCACCGACCAGATGAACAGTCCCGGGTTTATCTCAAAGATCTTCATGCTGTTATCGGCCCCTCCGGCGTGTCCGCCAGGCGCCCGCGCTTCAACCCACAGGCTCCTCTACTTGACAACGAACAACAGGATGATGGCGATGACGAAAGCGTAAAGAGCAAGGGCTTCCGCCAGGGCCAGACCGATGATAAAGGCCGTCCGGATGTCGCCCGAAGCCTCCGGTTGCCTGGCGATGGCTTCCGCGGTGTGGCCTGTGAGCAGCCCGATGCCGATGCCCGGGCCTATCGTTGCCAGACCCATGCCGATCCCGGCGGCGAGTCTGGCAGCAGTGGGAGCATCCATTGTTTCCTCCTTGTTCCTGGATTGCGGCTAGTTAGTGGCTGGAGTTGATCGCGGTCTCGATGTACACAACTGACAGCAGCGAGAAGATGTAGGCCTGGATGAAAGCGACGAAAACCTCGAATGCCAGCATGATAACAACGAACAGGCCGGCCGGGATGATGACGATGGCGCTGGCGTACTGCAAGAGCAGCCCAAGCATCACCAAGATGATCACGTGCCCCGCGATCGTATTGCCGAAAAGCCGGACTGAGAGCGACAGGGGCTTGAAGAACTCACCCATGAAATGGACCACGAAGAAGATGGCGTTGAGTGGGGCACGCATCAGTTTCGGCACTCCAGGCGGGGTGAGCCACGACTTCAAATAACCTCGCACCCCGTGACGATGGAATCCCTGGTACTGAGTTATGAAAAAGATCACGATCGCCATGCCGAACGTCACATTGATGTTGGCGGTGGGCGTGTAGGGCAGGAGCGCATCGGGTTTGGGGATGAGCCCCACCAGGTTGGTGACGAGGATGTACGAGAAGATGGTGAGAATCAGATAGTAATACTTCTTGCCCTTCTCGGTGAGTTGGCCCGTGAGATGCCCGGTGGCGAAATTGAGCAAGATCTCAGCCACGATCTGTAATCCGTCCGGCTCCTTCTTCAGCCTGCGGGCCACGATGAAGAAGAACAGGAACACGATGACGGCCGAGGCCCACATGTAGATGACGGCATTGCTGATGGAGAAATCGAACGGGCCCACTTTAGGGATGTGGACGATGGTCTGAACGTTCAGCTCGCTCAGAGCCTCGACGATCTTGTTCGTGCCCGCTTCAGCCAGCATCCACGTCTCCTATCGGAACCTGGGGCGTCCCATCCCCCGGAGGCGGGGTCTTGCGACCTTTCGTCGCCATTCTATAGAGCCAGATACCTGTCAACACTGTGAACAAACCTATGAAGGACAGCGCGACCGCCACGATGCTGAGCGGAGTCCACAACGCTATGACCACCAGCACGACGGCCAGCACAAGAAGCCGTATCAAGAACCCTACCACGAACACAAGCGGCAGCAAGACCGCGCTGAAGCGCGAGAACCATCCCTGCAGCCGCACTGAGAGGAGGTGATAGGCCACCGCCAGCGCCAGACCGACCACCACAGACACGAGCGTGAGCTCCAGTTCTTCCTCCCCGAATACCTGCCTACTGCCTCTTGGAGTGCCCTCCCGGCCCATCCGACCGGTCGTCGCGCTCTCCCTCACTCCCGGCCTTACTATCGGTCGAGGTCGAGAACAGGAGCCGCACCAAATACAGAAATCCCAGACCGGCTCCCACGAACACCCCCGCCACCATGACCCACGGGGTCGTGTGCAACCAACGATCCAGCCCATAACCTACGGCGGTGAAGACAAGGACGTACGCAACCAGCGTATACCCGATACTCCAAACCTGCGAGTAGTCGCGCAGGGGAGCCTCGCTCATGAGTGGAACGGTCGCATTATAGACAGCTGCCTCTCCTGCTGCAAGAAAACCTGGAGCCAAGGCCCCCTTGTGAGCCGGACTCCTGGCCTGCCAAGCGCTAGCCCATGAAGACGAGTCGCGTACCTGCCTCTTCGAAGACCTCCATGGCCAGTTGGTCGGGATAATCCCCACCGAAATACACGGCGCCTATGTCGCAGTTCACCAACATCTTGGCGCACACTGCGCACGGCTGATGCGTGCAGTAGATCTCGGCTCCCTGGATCGCGACCCCATGGTAGGCGGCCTGGACGATGGCGTTCTGCTCCGCGTGCAGCCCACGGCACAGCTCATGACGCTCTCCCGAAGGCACTTTCAGTCGATCACGCAGGCAACCTCTCTCGTCGCAGTGAGGGAGAAGACGGGGAACGCCGTTGTACCCGGTGGCCAGGATCTGCCTGTTCTTGACCACCACCGCGCCGACTTGCCTGCGCAGACACGTCGACCGCGTGGCGACCACGCGAGCTATCTGCATGAAGTAGTCTTCCCATCCCGGCCGCGGACCATTCGGCAAGGGCTGCCGGTGGAGCGCCTCGTCGAAGCTGGCGCCGGGATCCATCATTTGGCAGTGAGCGACCGATAGAGCGGAAACGCCGCGGTCAGGGCGCGGCTACGCAGCAGGAGTTCCGCGATCTTCTCCTCAGAAGGACCCTCCCTCAACAATTCGGTGATGATGCGGCCTACCTCGCGCATCTCCTCGGGCCCAAACCCGCGCGTCGTCATGGCGGGAGTACCCAGACGCAAGCCGGAGGTGACGGTAGGAGGCCGCTGATCGCCGGGGATGCTGTTCTTGTTCGCGGTGATCCTGACCCTGTCGAGAAGCTCTTGGGCATGCTTGCCGGTCATCTCGGTGCCCCGGAAATCCACCAGCATGAGATGGTTGTCGGTGCCGCCGGAGACCAGTTTGAGCCCTCCCTCGAGAAGTGTCTCGGCGAGCACGGCGGCGTTCTCGACTGTGCGCCTCTGTTTCGCTTTGAATTCGTCGCTCGCCGCTAGGTGGAAGCAAACCGCCTTGCCCGCGATCACGTGCTCGAGAGGTCCGCCTTGCAGACCGGGAAACACGGCCTTGTCGAGACGCGAGGCGTTGATCCGCCGGCAGAAGCAGGCCCCACCCCGAGGACCGGCAAGAGTCTTGTGGGTGGTGGTGGAGACCCAGTCGGCGAACGCGAAGGGCGACGTGTGGACGCCTGCCGCTACGAGACCGGCGATATGGGCCATATCGACCATCAGCTCCGCCCCCACCTCGTCGGCGATCTGACGGAAGGCCGCGAAATCGAGCTCACGCGGATAGGCGCTCGCGCCGGCAACGATGAGCTTCGGCCTGCTCTTGCGGGCTTTCGCGCGAACCTCGTCGAAGTCGATGCGGCCGGTGCTCTCATTCACGCCATAGTGATGGAAAGAGTATCCGCGACCGGAGAAATTCACGGAGTGCCCGTGCGTAAGGTGGCCACCATGGGCAAGACTCATAGCAAGCACCGGGTCGCCAGGAGCGAGGGCTGCGAAGTACACGGCTTGGTTGGCTGTGGACCCGGAGTGAGGTTGCACGTTCGCGTGCTCGGCGCCGTAAAGCGCTTTTGCCCGGTCGATCGCAAGCGCCTCTATCTCATCCACTCGGTCGCAGCCGCCGTAGTACCGTTTGCCCGGATATCCCTCGGCATACTTGTTGGTGAGAACGCTCCCCACCGCCTCCAGGATAGCCACGGGAGTGAAGTTCTCGGAGGCAATCAGCTCGATGTTGTGCTGCTGGCGCTCGAGCTCTTCTTTGATGAGCTCGCTGATGACCGGATCGGCCTGCGCTAGGGGTTCTTCGGCGTAACTCTCCACACGGTCTCCTTGCCCAACTCGATGGTCTGGTCTCGCAGAGGTGGCTCGGGAAGCTAGCTTCCAGCTGCTTCTAGCGACGTACCTTTATAGCCTCCGCGCATCATCTGCAGGCGCTGCTCATAACGTCCACCCTCGAACTCCGCGGAGAGCCAAGCTCGCAGCACTTCCAGCGCGGCTCCTTCGCCCAGCACACGGGCGCCCAGGCACAAGATGTTCGCATCGGTGTGCCGCCGCGCCATGCGGGCCGAGAAACAGTCGCTCACGGCGACGGCGCGGATGCCCGGGTATCTGCTCGCCGCTACGGCCATTCCCAATCCGGTGCCGCAAACAAGGACGCCAAGGTCCAGAGTCCCCTCGCTGACTGCCTGTGCCACCTTGTTCGCGTAGATCGGAAAATCGGTCCGTTCTCTCGTGAACGTCCCCATGTCGACCACCTCGTGGCCGGCACCTTCCAGCTCGCGGACCAGCAGTTCCTTAAAATCGATCCCGGCGTGGTCGCATCCGAATCCATAGCGCATAGCGATTCTCTCCTCGCGAAACTGAGCCCAAGCATATCAGATACCTATTGCCGGCCCGGCCGGAGGCGGGCCAACCCGGCGTTTCGTCGTTCAGTGGAGAGCGGAGATCCGCGCTTGGACCTCTCCCTCGCTCACTGCGCCCTCTCGCAGGACTACGGGCGGCTGTCCACCGTCGACAGGTCGAAGATCGACGACCGTCGACGCGTTCCCGGACGCGTCTCGACCAGAGCCACGAGGGTCCGCAATTCGGGACGCCAGTTCGAGGGCCACGGCACAGTGGGCCAGCACCGAAGGCTCCACCCCGTCCACCGAGAGTGGGTCTCGCCCGCCGGTCAGATTGGCACTGGTCGCAGCGAGAGGGACATGGAGCCGCTCGAGGAACTGCAAGAGCTCCTGGCAGTCCGGCACCCGGATGCCCAGAGACTCGGCGTCACCCACCAAGGGAGCACGCTCCGCCGATGTGGAGACTATGAACGTGTAGGGCCCTGGCAGGAGCGCCTCGAGCACTCGAACTACTCCCTTGCTCAGATCCGGCAATGTTTCGCGTGCGGCTTCGACTGACGAAAAGAGAACCGCCACCGGCTTTTCTTGCGCGCGCCCTTTGGCCAAAAACAGTCTGCGCACGCCGGCCGTAGAGTCCCAGGCGGCCCCCAGGCCGTAAACGGTGTCCGTGGGAACCCCGACGATGGCGCCTGCCGCCAAGGCGGTGACGAGAGCCGACGTCTGCTGCGTCGTCATCGATTCGAGCGTCAAACAGGCAGCCCCCGGGATGGCGCCGGAGACGATGCGTGCCTTTCCGGAAAGGTCTTTCTTGACATCGACAAGGACGAATCCGGTTTCCCGCGCCAGTGCGCACACCTCTTCCGCCTGCTGGTGCCCGACTTCCAAGAAGATCGCCCCACCGGGCCCCAGAGCGGCGGCCGCCTGGGGGAGGAGTGAACGGTACGCGTCCAGTCCGTCCTCGCCCCCGTCAAGAGCCGACAGAGGCTCGAAATCTCGCACATCTGGCGCAAGCTGGGCCAGCTCTGCCCGGCTTATGTATGGCGGGTTGCTGACGACAACGCGCAGGGATCGCGATTCCACACCGGCTAGGAGATCTGTCTTTCGCAGTTCGACGAGCCCGTCCAGCCCATGCGCGGCCCTGTTATGCGCAGCCACCTCGAGGGCCGTCTCGCTTACGTCGGTAGCCAGGACCCGGTACCCAGTCTCTTGCGCCAGGCTCAGGGCGATGGCGCCGCTTCCGGTGCCTACGTCAACGATGAGCGGAGCCGGCCGCAACGTCGGGTCTGCCGCAATGTCCTCGCCAGTCGAGCTGCGTGCGGCGCGCGAGGCGACTAACAAAGGATGGATCTTGAGCCAATCGATGACAGCGTCCACCAATTCCTCGGTCTCGGGTCGGGGGATCAACACGGCCGAGGTCAGCTCGAGCTTGAGACGACGGAAGTAGCCTCTGTTGACGATGTAGGCAACCGGCTCATGGCGGCCCCGGCGCCCGATCAGCTCCCGGTAATGGTCGATCTCACAAATGGCGAGAGGACGATCGTGCAAGGCGTAAAGGTGGATCCTGTCCATCCCCAGGGCGCTGGCAAGCAGCAGTTCGGCGTCCAACCGAGGTGAAGTCGAGCCTTTTCCCTGCAGGTATCCCGACGCCGTCTCGATGATCTCGGCGATTGTCCATACGGTCACAGACGGGCCCCCCGGGACAAGCGGTCAGATCTCTGCTGTGGCGAGTTGCTCGGCACGCTCGTTTGCTTGGAGCGCCTCTCTGAACTCGTCGAGGTCTCCTTGGAGGATCGATTCAAGCCGATGCGAGGTGAGCCCGATGCGATGGTCGGTGACCCGGCCTTGCGGGAAGTTGTAAGTGCGGATCTTCTGAGACCGGTCGCCAGTGCCCACCTGGCTCCGCCTCCGCTCGGCCTGTTCGGCGTCTTGAGCGGACTGAGCCATGTCATACAGCCGTGCCCGCAGGATACGAAAGGCTCGCTCCTTATTCTGAAGTTGCGACTTTTCATCCTGGCAGGAGACCACGAGCCCGGTGGGAATATGGGTGAGCCGCACCGCCGAATCCGTGGTATTGACCGACTGACCGCCCGGTCCCGTCGACCGGTAGACATCCACCCGCACCTCGTTCGGTTCGATGTGCACTTCCACGTCTTCCACTTCCGGGAGCACGGCCACGGTGGCCGTAGAGGTGTGAATGCGCCCGGTGGATTCTGTCACGGGAACCCGCTGCACCCGATGGACGCCCGACTCGTACTTGAGCATCCCGAAGGCGCCTTTGCCCTTGACCTCGAAGATCACTTCTTTGATCCCACTCAGGGAGGCCTCCGTCGTCGAGAGGGTCTCGGTCTTGAAGCGCAGGTGCTCGGCGTAGCGCATTAGCATTCGCTGCAGTTCGGCCGCGAAAAGCGCGGCCTCGTCTCCGCCTGCCCCTGCCCGTATCTCGACGATGGCGTTCTTCTCGTCCCGGGGGTCCTTCTGCAGCACCTCGAAACGGAGTTGTTGCTCCAGATCATCGAGTCTCTCCCGAGCCACAGTCTTCTCCCCGGCCACGAAGTCCTTCATGTCCGGATCGAGACCGCCCTCGTCCAGCAGCGCCTCAGCCTCGTCTAGATTCAGCTTTGCCACATGCCAGGCCGCGGCCAACCGGTGTGCGTCCTCCAGGTCGGAGCGGACTTTAGAAACCTCAGCCACGCGCGAAGGATCGCTGAAGACGACCGGGTCCGAGAGTTCGGCGGTGAGCGCCCCGTACTTCTCTTCGATTTCTTTGACGAGTCTCTCGATCATGGAGATATCCTCTCGCGCCGCCTATCGGCCTTATGCGCCGGCGAGCGCCCCCGCCAAAGCGGCTTCCTGAGCCTCGTCGTTCCTCATCACTTCCTGCAGCGCGGCCGCGGCCACCTCGAGCTGATCCACGGTTGGCTCCCGGGTGGTGAGCCGCTGCAACTGGATCCCAGGCCACAGGATGATGCGCGGGATCAAGCTATTCGCGTGTCTTCCTGCCCACTTGATGCCGATCTCATACGAAATCCCCACGATCACCGGGATCCCGATCACCCGGGAAAGTACGAGGTACGGCAGTGACGGTTTTCCCACCAAGGCAAAGACGAACACTGCGACCACCATCACGATCAGCAAGAAGCCCGTGCCGCATCTGGGATGCATGGTCTTGTAGCGCCCCGCATGCTCGGGATCGAAAGCCTCGCAATGCTCATAGGCGTGGATGACCTTGTGCTCGGCTCCGTGATACTGAAACACCCTGCGCAAATCCGGGATGAACGAGATCGCCACGATATAGATCAAGAAGATCGCGATCCTGATCAGCCCTTCCACCAGGTTGAAGACGAACGGATTGTGAAAGGTGGACTCAAAGTGCTTGACCACCACCAGCGGCACCACGACAAAGAGCGCGACAGCCAGCGCCACGGAGAACGCGACCGTGCCCGCCAGCTCTTTCCAACCGAACTGGTAGGGCTCCTTCTGCGGCGCCGCGACGGGGACTTCTGTGTCCGCGGCGTGCGACTCTGCACTGACCGATGCCGACCGTACTTCCGCCGCCGGCTCGGCATCGAGGGCCGCGGCACCATGCACCACCGCGGCTGCATCGGCGACCTCTGCTTCCTCGAGGCCGATGTTCGCCGAGATGCCCAAGGCCTTGATGCCCAGGCTCAGAGACTCGTAGAGAGCCGCGACACCACGCACCACGGGTAGTCTCAGCAGCCTGTTGCGCTCTTTGGCCGCCGGCAAAGGAAACGAGACCCGCTCGATGCCGCCCGAAGGCCTGCGGACCGCCACACCCCACGAACGGGTACCGCGCATCATCACACCTTCGATGACGGCCTGGCCCCCGAACGAGTGATCAGGGTTGCAGACGGGCCCAGGCGCATCGCCGGCCGGCTGGTCCTTGAGAGAAGCCATGACTACTCCATGTCCAGGCCGGCTGCGGCCTGGCTGAAGTCCATTGCAGCCACCGCGGCCTCGGTGTACGGCTCGCCGCAGGTCATCTTGCCCTCTGGGCACCCGGTGCCCATGCAGCCCGGCCCCGCGCTCTGGAACAGAAGTGGAGCCACCGATAAACCAAGGTGACGCATCGCCCAGGCAAGCTGATTGATCTCCCATTGCGCGCGGCGGCAGCAACGCAGAGAAAAGAAATGACGCAGTTCGCGTGCGTTCATAGTCACGACGATCTTTGTCTCGGCAGCATTCGGGAGCACGAACCGGGCATCCTCGAAGACGGCGGACCGCTCGCGACCCTCGGCCAGCCCCAGCTCCACAAGCCGCTCGTAGGACGCACGAGCATTCTCCATAGCCTCGAAGAAGACGCCCCTGGCCTCAGGCGATACCGCGATGCTCGGTGGCACGACGAAATCCTCCGCGGAACCGAAACGCACGTAGCGCTGCGACTGCTGGCTGTACGAAGCGACTCGATGCCGGACGAGCTGATGTGAACAGGCCCGCGAGATGCCGTCCACGGCAAAGGTGAACGAGGCATGCTCGAAAGCGCTCAAATGTCCGGACCTCGCCAAGCCACCCACCAAACGGCGGACTTCCTGGTCGTCCATAGAGGATTTGAGACTGGCTGCGCTGACGGGCGCGTAGCACAAGCGACCTGCCGACGCCACCGCCCGCTCGGGTGAGGGCGTATGTTGCAGCAGCGTGACCTTGAGCTCGGCTGGCACCGCCGGCGCCAGGCTACTTGGCCGTTTCGGTGCGGCGGTACTTCCTGTTGAACCTCTCCACCCGGCCACCGGAATCGACCAGCTTCTGCTTGCCCGTGTAGAACGGGTGGCACGCAGCACAGACCTCCACCTTTATCTCCGGCAAGGTGGAGCGAGTCATGAACGTCTCGCCACACGAGCAGATCACTTTGCTCTCAACGTAATTCGGATGTATCCCATCCTTCAAGGTGCCTCCAATGACACGTCCCAAAAGCCAACAATCCCCAAAAGGAACGATATGATAGCACGCCTCACCGCCCAGCAAAGGCGCCGCCAGCCTGCCCAGCTACGCGCGTCCGGCCGTCAGGAGGACCCGCCTCCCCGCTTCAAGAGCGTCTCGAGCATCCTTCACCTCGCCAGCCTCCCACGCCAACTGGACTTCCTTCGCCACTCTCCCCAGCAACGGACCCGGCTGAAGCCCGAGCTCACGCATGAGGTCGTCTCCACCGATCGGCGGCCGCGGCATGCCTTCGCTCCGGCAGGCCCACCGCTCCATCAGTCGTTGCGCAAGCGCCCGTCCTTCGCCGACGAAGTCGCCGTCGTCAGCGACACCGGCGGCCAGGCCCAGGATGATCGTCTCGGGTTCCCAGGGAGCCGCCTCCCAAAGGAACGAGACGACCGCACGCTCGGGCAAAGACGCGGCCGGCCCGGACGGCCAGACTCGCACCCTCTGGTCAGCGGCCTTCCTTGCGAGTACGGCCACCGAGGTGGGTAGACGAAGCCTGCGACCCACGGACTCGCACCGCTCCGGAGTCACAAGCCGTAGAAGCCCCGCCAAACGTAGCGCCACAGGCCGGGGGAGTGCCCCGTCCGCCGGCTGCGCGAGCCTTGCCTCGAGCGAAGCCGACCGGCCAGGAAACCAGCCTTGAAGGTCGGCGAGGATCCGGTCTAGCTCCTCCAGAGTCGCCGACGCCGACTCGACCGATGAGTCCGGTAGTTCCGGAAGCACCACCCTCAGGAGGCCAAGCTCGCGCCATAGACCCACCGCGGCGGCCGCGCTCCCGGCGCCCAACGTAAGGACCATTTCGGTGAGCACCCTCTCCGGGGCCGTCCGAACCAGGGCGTCCACCTGTCCGTGCAGGAGAGCTTCCAGCCTGGGATCCAACCGGAAGTCCAGAACATGGCAAAACCTGGCTGCCCGCATGAGCCGGAGCGGGTCGTCCTCAAAGACTCGATGGGAGACAGCCGCGAGCAGCCTCTCCTGCAGGTGCGCCATCCCCCCGAAAGGATCGACCACATGTCCACCCTCCACCGGGATCGCCATCGCGTTCACCGTGAAGTCACGGAAGCCTAAATCGGCGATGAGACCCCCACCGCGCAACGAAGCGACGTCCACGTGACCCTCGTCACCCAGTACGCGGTAAGCCTGGAAATGCTTCGAAAGAGGGAACCACGGCCTGCGCAGCCGGGCGGCTACCTCGGCGGCCACCTGCCCCGGGTCGTCGGCCACCACAACGTCCAGGTCGGGAGCGAAACGCCCCAGTTCGCGGTCGCGGACGGTCCCACCGACGAGCCACCCCTGGGTCCCGCGGTGCCGCAGTGTTTCCGCTACGACCCGCAGCATGATGCTGGACCCCCCGGTCCCGCTATTTGGAGGGACCCTGCTGTTTGCGCAGGCGCTTCTGATACGTGAACCGGTCTATGAAATAGGTGATGCACGTGTAGGCGACAAATCCGGCGAGGGGAAAGATCACGTAGGTAGCGGTGGTGGCACCGGGCTGACGCCATACGAACCTGATCACGATCCAATAGAGTATCGCCAGGCCCGCGCCCTGGATCGCCGCACGCTTCAACGTGGGCGGCCTGAGCGGGCGGCGAGCGACGGGGCCGCGAGCCGACCGGCCGGCTGCCCGAGGCCGTGGCTTTCTCGCGCCGCTCCCCCGGATGGAGTTCCTGTCCCTGACTACGGGCTTCGGCTGTCCTTGGCGGGCGGCCCTTCTTGTTTGCTTCTTAGACATGTCCCTCCGTTGCTACGCCAAGACACCGTGATTCTTGCAAGGAGATTATACCTTTGCCTGGCCAGGCGGATGCCGCGGACAGGCCCGTGGGACCGCCACCGGCGATCTCCGAGCTACGGTGTGAGTTGCGGACGGGGCTCCCTTGAGAGACCGGCGGCCGGAACCCAGTGCCCCGGCGAGCTCAGGCCTTGCTCTCGGCTATTGCTCGAACGATATCGCCGCGGGTCACGATGCCCACCAGACACTCGTCCTCGACCACGGGCAACCGGTTGATCTTGTGGTCCGCCATGAGGGTCGCGAGCTCGTGCAGCGACGCGTCCGGGGAGATGGCTTTCACTTCCTTGGTCATCACGTCCGCGACCTTGGCGCCGAAAGCCTTCTTGAAACGCTCTTCAAAACGGTGCACGCTCTGGAGATAGATCACACTGTCCAGAAACTGGATGTAATACGGAAAATGCAGGTCGGCGTCGAGGACGATGAGATCGGCCTCGCTCACCATGCCGAGCACCACATTGTTCTCGTCCACCACGGGCACCCCGCTGATCTTGTGCTTCGCCAGCAGTTCGGCCAGCTCCCGGACGGTCGCCTTCGGCCGTACGGTGATGACCTGGGTCTGCATGATGTCGCGGACTTTCAACTCCTCCACGAGGGTCTCCTCTCGTATATGCGGTCTGCGATGACGACAGGGATGAGGTCCGCCAGATCTCCGGCGAGAACTCCTTGCGGGTCGGTCTCGGCTCCGATGAGACCTGCCTCCGCGTGCACCCAGGCCCCGGCACATGCCGCTTCTAGCGGCCCCATGCCTTTCGCCAAGAACGCGCCGATCACTCCGCTCAAGACGTCGCCGGTGCCCGCCGACGCCAGCTGCGGAGGCGCCTGCACCACCACTCGCGTCTCCCCTGAAGGCGCGGCGATGACGGTGGCGGAGCCTTTGAGGAGCACCACCTGCCCGGTGACCTCGGCTGCGCGACGCGCGGCCCCGAGCGAAGAGGCGGCCAGCTCGGACACCGGTTCTCCAAGAAGCGCCGCCAACTCTCCAACGTGTGGGGTCAACACCAGGCCCGGCCGAGCCCTCAGTCGATCCGCGCTGGCGGCAAAAGCCATCAGGCCATCGGCGTCCAAGACTGCAGGCGCCTTGGTCTCCATCACCAACCTGCGGACCGTGGCGAACGTAGCGGGGTCGCGGCCCAGACCCGGCCCGACGACCAACGCGCCGATGCGTTCGTCGTTCACGGCCGCCAGCGCGGCGATCGGGTCGTCCAAGTAGTCACCCGAGCCGGCCTCCTGGAGGACGACCTCCACCAGGCGGTCGCGGACGCCCGCGGCCGCGCCCGCGCTCATCACCAGCCTCACGTATCCGGCTCCGGCACGGGCAGCCGCCCGAGAAGTGAGCCAGGCTGCTCCCGGGTAGGCCCGCGACCCGGCCACCACCGCCACGAAGCCCGCGCGATACTTGTGATCGTCAACGCGTCGACCGGGGATCCGCACGTCCCGCGGCGCGACTACCCGCAGGTCGGGCTCGGGTTCGAGAAAGGCCGGCAAACCGATGTCCCATACGACGATCTCGCCGGCGGCCTCCACTCCCGGTGGGCAAACAAGTCCACTCTTGGCAGCATGGAACGTGACCGTGATGTCGGCCGCCACGGTGTCGGCAGCGATGCTGCCCGTGGTGCCGTCCACTCCCGAAGGGATATCCACCGCGATGACTGGGGTCCCGCGGTCTGCTGCCTCGTTCATCCGCCGCGCCCATTCGGCGGGTTGCCCCTTGAGCTCGCCTTTCGCGCCGGTCCCCAACAGACAGTCCACGAGCAGTTCGGTCTCGTCCCATAGGTAGTCGGGCACCGTGCCCAGTCGCAGATTGACGCCTATCTTCTCGGCTGCCTTGAAGTTGAGTCGGGCATCGGGGGTGAGGTCTTCCGGGCCGGCAGCCGCCACGATACAGGCGACCGGTTGACCGGCCAGATGAAGTTGGCGGGCCGCGGTCAGGCCGTCCCCGCCGTTGTTGCCCCGCCCACACACGATGAGCGTGTGCAATCCGCCATACCGTGCGAGCACAAGCGTACTCACGCCGAGAGCCGCGCGCTCCATCAGCACCGAGCCGGGGATCCCGATGTCCTCGATCGCCGCCCGGTCTAACTCGCGGACTTGGGCCGGGGTGAACACCGCGGGCCGCTCCTCTAAAGGATGAAACGAGGTCAAGACGGTGCAGGCCTCATGCCCAGCGTCGCTGTCGCAGCCACAGCCGCAGGTACCCGGGTCCTCGACGAACTGTCCCATAACGTCCCCTTTTGCCCTACGAGCCACAGCCACGACACAGGCTCCCGCGAGCGAGTCCACATGGGAAAGAGAGACCTGTATCCCTCCTATTCCCAGCGAAGCCGCAGCCGAAGCGGTTTTCCCGCGTAGATTCACCTCTGGAGGCCGGCCACCTGCAACTTCTATCTCCTGCCAGGAGATGACGCCCCGTCCCATGAGTTTACCAACCGCCTCTTTTGCGGCGAAACGGGCGGCAAGGCTTAGGATGGGATCGCCTTTGCCCCTGCAATAGGTGATCTCGGCGGGAGTGAAGACGCGGACCTCTAGGCCTGGGTGGCGTTCCAGGGCACGCCGAAAGCGATCGACCTCCACTAGGTCCAGGCCGGTGAACCCCGCCCGAACACCCCGGGTGCCACTGGGCCCGCCCTCCCCGACGTTCATGTGCTCTTACTCTACGGTGACGGTCTTGGCCAGGTTCCGGGGCTGGTCGACCTTCTCGCCCTTGGCCTTAGCCGTGTAGTAGGCGAAGAGTTGCAGAGGCACGATGGCTACGAGCGGGGCCAGCATCTCGTCCGTTTTGGGCACCCATAGGACATCATCGGCCATGCCGGCGATATTCTCGTTGCCTTCGGAGGCCACCGCGATGATCAGGGCGCCACGAGCTTTGACTTCCTGGACATTGGAGATGAGCTTATCGTAGACGAAGCTGTCCGTGGCCACCACCAGCACCGGTGAGCCTTCTTCGAGCAGTGCGATGGGACCGTGCTTCATCTCTCCGGCCGCGTACGCGTCGGTGGGGATATAGGAGATCTCCTTGAGTTTGAGGGCGCCCTCGAGGGCGACCGGCAATCCTAGGTTGCGCCCCAGGCAGAGGAAGAACCGGCTGCCGGAGTACTTGCGCGCAACATCCTCAACCTCGGCCGCCGCCCCACTCGCGAAGTAGTGGTCCAGGAGACCGGGGATGCGCCGCAACTCCTCGGTGTAGGCCCGCACCTGCTCCTCGCTCAGCGTGCCTCTGACCTCGGCGAAGTTCAAGGCGAGCAGCAGCACAGCCAACTCTTGCGTCAGGAAAGTCTTGGTGGCCGCCACACCGATCTCAAGACCAGCGCGGGTAAAAAGGACGCCATCCGCCTCTCGCGTCGCCTGCGAGCCGACGATATTCGTCACGGCCAGCACGCGGGCGCCCGCGGAGCGGGCCAGCCGCATTGCGGCCAAAGTATCGGCCGTCTCACCCGACTGACTGATCGCGATGCAAAGGGTGTCTTCGCCGATCACGGGGTCCCGGTAGCGAAACTCGGACGCGACCTCCACTTCTACCGGCACTCGCGCCCAGCGTTCAAGCGCGTATTTGCCTACTAACCCGGCGTGATACGAAGTGCCACAGGCCACGATGAGGACCTGCTTGAGCGCCTTGATCGCTTCGGGAGCCAACTCCAAGCCGTCGAGGCTTATGCCGCCGTCGGGACCGATCCGTTCGGCAAGCGTATCCGCAAGCGATGTGGGCTGCTCGTGGATCTCCTTGAGCATGAAGGTCTCGTAACCGCCTTTTTCGGCCGCCTCCTCGTCCCAATCCACGTGTGTCCACTCGCACGGGACTGGATCGCCATCGAGCGTATAGAGCTCCACAGTGTCCCTGGTGATGACCACTACTTGCCCATCCTCGGGGAAGAGGACGGTGCGGGTCTCGGCCATGAAAGCGGGGATGGCGGAAGCCAAGAAATTCTCGTCCTTGCCCAGGCCGACGACCAGAGGTGTCTCTTTCCTCACCCCTACGATCAAGTCCGGCTCGTCGGTCGTGATGGCGCAGTATGTGAAGTGCCCCTCCATCTGACGGTACGCCGCCACAACGGCGTCACGGAGCGAGCCGGCATAGGCCCGCTCGATCAAATGTGCCACCACCTCGGCGTCGGTCTCTGAGGTGAACTCGTGGCCCTCCGCCCGAAGCATGGCGCGCAGGCTCATGTAGTTCTCGACTATGCCGTTAAGGACGATCGCGAAGCGCCCGGTGCAATCGGTGTGCGGATGCGCATTCTCCGTGGAAGGCCGCCCGTGCGTGGCCCAGCGGGTGTGCGCGATGCCCATGGTCCCCCCGTTACCGACGCGGTGGAGGATCTCTTCGAGGTTGTCGAGGTTACCAACGGAATGCAGGAGTTCGAACTGCCCGTCGCGGATGATAGAGAGCCCCGCGGAGTCGTAACCGCGATACTCCAGCTTGCGCAGACCTTGAAAAAGGATGTCCCTACAAGGCCGGGCCCCTACATAGCCGATGATCCCACACATCAGTAACTGACCTCCATTGTCGCGGGGACCGCTACAGCAGCTTTATCTCCACGTAGGGGGAGGTCCAAGCGGCCACGACCGACTCATACGTGGGAACCATGTCGAGCAGGCTCCCAACTCGCGTACCTGGACAAGACTCCTCGGCTTCGGCTACCAGATAGTCCGCCGAGCGTCCGACCTCTGCGAGACCCGGCTGCACGAATCTCACCTGCCCAGAACCCAGATCCTGCCGCCCGAGTCCGAGCACCAGCCGCCGTTTGGCGCCCTCGCGAGCGGGCTTAGTATACTCCTCGAGCACCTCAGCCCGCAGAAGACAAGCGTCCTGCACGCAGCCTTCCAGCGATTCGTAGAACAGCGCATCCTGACCAAGCAGAAGTGCCTCTCCGCAGCGCAACTCCGTGACCTCGGCAGGCAAACGCTCGCCCCTCGCGAGAAGCCACAGAAGGCTTGAGTTCCCCCCGGACACCCGGGAGATCGCGAAACCACCGGACCGAAGCGCGCGCGCGGCCTCCGCGACCGTGGCCACCGATTCCCGGACAGCGCCGGGAACGCCCCGAAAGCACGCGTAGTTCGTGGCCAAGCCCGCGAGCTCCAGCCGCGGATCGTCTGCGATGACCTCTGCGAGGTGGACCAGCCTCTCGACGGGGATGCCCTCTCGTTCGTCTCCGGTCTCCACCTGCACCATCACTCTGCGCGGCTCTCCGCTAAT
>JADGPI010000203.1 GCA_017882525.1 Thermoleophilia bacterium | reverse complement strand
TCGTCCACTACACTCTCTCCCGAGACGATCTCTACGTTCCCTTCAAGGCACAGTTGGCGTCGCTTCTCCGGCGCGGGTACCTCGACGGCTGGCGCTTCCTCTGGTGGTACGTGCGCGCAGCCCTCCCAGGATTGTTCCTGGTCGTCCTTCTGGCTGTCGTATGGCCGGCGCGGTGTCCTTTTCCGCTGCGCTGGCCGCCCTGGCGCGGCAAGCTGGTTGCAGGCCGCCGAGCGATCGGCACCCTGGTTGGGAGCACCGTAGCAGTCGCCGCCGTCGCATCTGCATGGCATTGGTGGCGCGAGGGAGCCCTGTACGGTGCGACCGGCCTTGCGCTCGTGTCACTTGCCCTGTGTCTCATCGTATTGATTGGCCGCGAGCTTATGCACTTGCGGGCAGTAGAGCCAGAGCGCTACCATCGGCTCTGCGCCGGCGTGACGGCAGCAGCCGTACTGACAATGTGCACGGCGGCCGCTGGCTACAGTGCATTTGCGGCGCGCGTCTACCTCGGAGGTATTCCACACGTCCAGGATTCTGCTTCCTATCTGCTGGCTGCTAAGGCCATAGCGAGCGGCCACCTCAAGGTTCCGATCGATCCGGCCCTTGGACCGTTCTTTGAGTTGGGACTGTTCTTCGAGCACCACAATGGCTACCTTTACCCGCTTGTTCCTGGCCTGTATTTCGCCGGGCATCCCGCTTTGCTGGCGCTCGGGGTGCTCATCCATGCTCCGTGGGTCGTCAACCCAATTTCCAGTGGTATCACCCTAGGCCTTCTTTTCCTGCTGTGCCGAGAGCTGTTTGGTACCTCAACGGGAATCCTAGCGGTCGCGCTTGGAGTTCTTTCGCCATTCGCGCGCTTTCAGTCAGCCTCAATGCTGTCGCACCCCACGGCGTTGCTGTTCGTGACGGCCGCGCTGCTCAGCCTGGTGTGCTGGTTCACGCGACGCCGCCTCGTGTACGCCCTCTCCATGGGAGCCGCCTTCGGTGCCCTCCTCAATGTTCGACCCTTCGACGCGGCTGTTCTCGGTCTATACCTTGCCCTTGTGCTGCTGGCGCTTGCCTGGCGTGTGGGCTGGCCGGTCGTGCTTCGCGCCGGGCTGGCCGCCGCGGCGGCATGCACCCCCTTCGCCCTCCTCCTCTTCTGTCAGACGGCGGCGCTGGGGGCCGCCGTGCATCCGTCAGCACGGGAGCTTCTGCAATTGCTGCCGGAGAATATTGAGGCCACGCGCGCGCGCCTGGAGGAGTTGAATCTTCACCTCTTCGGCTGGCCGGTCAATCCGGTCCTCCCGTCGGCACTGACCATCGGTGTTCTCCTGCTAGCTCTGTTGTTAATCCCCAAGACCCGCGCCGACTGGTTCATCGCTGGATGGGCATTCCTTTACGTTGCGGCCTATACGGTGACCGACTGGCATGCGAACATGTTTGGCCCCCGATACTGGTATCCTTCGATCGGCGGCCAGGTGGTCCTCGTTGCCCGTTTGCTTCAGATCCTGCCGAACCTGGTGACGCGGCTCTCCCAGGCTCTGTGGCCGCCAGGAAGAACGCCGCGCTGGCGTTGGATTCCCATATCGGTGGGTGCCGTGCCGATGCTGCTCGTTGCAGGACCCCTTTTCTGGGGCACGACCAAGGCTTTCCCTGGACACTTCCGCCAACTTTACAGCGATCACTACAACGGCTTCAGCTCGGAACCCCTGCGCTTGTTGGCTGACCACGGAGTCACCAGGGGACTCGTCTTCTTTGCGGAGCTGCCACAGTGGCAGCACCTCGTGACGGGAATTGTCGCCAACGACATCTCATTCGCAGGCGACCTCATTTTTGCCCGCCACATCGACGGCCGGGATCACGTGTTGATCGCCGCACACCCGGACCACCCGCCCTATCTGATCACGTGGAACGGCACGGCGCTGGAATTGAATCGTCTGCGGCTCGACCCGGTGTCGCGAGAGCTGATGCTGCTGCCGATGCCCGTTCAGCATGACGACCCGCGAGTCATCGGGGAAAGCGACATCTATCGTGCGGTGCCGCTGCCGCTCGGAGCGGGACTGGTCGGTGGTCTGGCGACGGACAGCCGAGGAAACCTCTACGCCGTCGATTCAGCAGATCACGAGGTGTTGGTTTTCGATGTGGGGGGTATTCTGCGGCGGCGGCTACGCGCGTCCTATAGTTTCGGTGCGGCCGCGATCACTGCAGGACAAGGGATTGCAGTGGACTCCGATGGTAACGTGTACGTTGCGAACCTCGACCCACCAGGGGTGGTGCGGTTCAATGCGGATGGCACCTTCGGCTGGCGGGCACGACAGACTCCCAACGGGGAAGAACGCCTCACGGGGCCAATTGGTATCGCCATGTTGCCGGATGGCGACCTCGTAGTGACCAACACCGATCCACCGGACCTTCACGTTCTGCATCGTGACGGTGCGTTCGTCGGATCTTATGCTCGTGGGGCGGCACGTGCGGAGCTGCGTCGACCGATCGGTGTCGCGGTGGGTCCGAACCGCCACCTGTACGTCAGTGATGCGCAGCTGAAGGCTCTCCTTGAGATCGACGAGGAGGGTCGCGTTGTGCGTCGCTGGTCGTTGCCGGTGAACCCGGAGCGGCCCTTTCAGGTGTCTTACGTCGCGGTCGACCCACGCGGTCACGCATATGTTTCCGACTTCAACGGATTTGCCCTTTACCACGCCCGACCGGATAAGCCCGGAGCTGAGGTGATCGGGCCGTCGGAGACTCTTGAGGCCCCGAGCGGTATAACGACACGCGATGGGGAGCTGTTGGTCATCAAGGGTGGCGTGAATAAGGTCCTGAGAATGCCTTTGCCATAGGACCGCAACGACTGGAACGTGGATTGCCGTTTGCGCGGCATGTTAGAATTCAGTGGGAACGAAAGACTGACCCATGAAGCTGGAGGTATTCTTCGATGAGGACGATCAGAACCGTCTCAGTGCTCTTCCTCGCCCTCATGTATGCGGCCTGTGGAAGCAAGGAGTCCGGCCCATCCGCCTCGGGCGTCGCGACCCCCCAGCCTCGCTCGAACAACCTTGACGTGGGCGAGGACAGGTTCCAAATCGGGAAGACGGTCGCGGCGGACGGCAAGGTCCTGAACGACACGGACCAGTTCACCGCCGGTGACCCGATTTACATCTCGTTCGTCGTCCGAAACGCCCCGGCCGGCACGTACGCGAAGGTGATGTGGAAGCGGATCGATGGCGACGTGAAGATGGGCGAGGAGCAGAAGACTCTGCCGGAGGGCGGCTTCGTCTCGTTCGCCGTGAAGGACACGTCGACGTGGCCGCCGGGCAGGTATCAGGTGGAGAAGTGGTTCGGCCGAGAAGCCTCCGGCACGACACCCCCGTGGGCGTGGCTGGGGATCAAGGATCTGACGATCTCGCGACGTTAGGGTCCATCGAATGACCGTGTGTCCTCGATAACTCGCGTGACAGATTCGTACCCTTCGCTCCCCCGGGTCGCCGGGATGCTTGCGGCGATCCCCATCGTGATCGCCGGGGCTCGTTTGGTCCAGGACGCGACCCGGTTCGGACCAGCGCGCGCGCACCTTTACGGTGGACTGATGCTCCTCGGCGGCGCCGCCCTCTTTGGGGCCCTCGCCCGGCGGTGGGCGTGTCCGGCGGCGGCTCTTGATATCCCGGCGAGGCCGCTCCGGCCGCTCACCCGGCTCGACAGATGGATGTTCCCGTGGACGGTCCTGGCTCTGGTCCTGGCCGCTTACGCGATGCTTCGCTTCGTAAGGGCGGGAGAGGACCGCCTCGTGGAAGTCGCCTGGCTCGCGAGCGTTCTCGCGCTCTTCGTCGGCCAGTGGCACTCACGGAGTCAGGTCGAGCGGCCCTTTCGTAGCAAGGTCGGCGTGGCCGTCGTCATTCTCCTCCTCGCCGTTGCGCTCGCAAGCCGCATCTATCATCTCGGAACCCTGCCCTACAACCTCGACGGGGACTACGCCGACTTTGGCTTGCAGGCGCGCGCGATCGCTCTCGGCGAAGAGAACCGGCTGTTTGCGTACGGCTGGGCGGCCATTCCGATAATGGGATTCATGCCCGCGGCCCTGACCATGCGAATTGCGGGGACGGGTCTCGCCGGACTGTACTTGGCCGGAGTGATCGAAGGCCTGCTCGTGATCGTCGCCGTGTA
>JADGPI010000202.1 GCA_017882525.1 Thermoleophilia bacterium | reverse complement strand
GGTGGCGCATCCACAAGGCGTACGCCATGGGTGCGGCCCCCAACGGCATGCCTGGATGGCCGCTGTTCGCCTTCTGCACCGCGTCAACGGAAAGGAAGCGGATCGTGTTCACGCAGAGTTCGTCGAGAGTCACTTTCGGCTTCCTTCCAAGTGGTCTAGAACTGCGCAGCGACCCTGCCCGTGGTGACCCTCACCCCGACCAAACACGCTCGCCCGAACCCTGGGCCGCCCGACACCATGGTCGGATGTAGGGCGGTGAAGGGAATGCCCGGTCGGTGAAGGCCGGCGCTGCCGATTAGGTCATCCCTTAGTTGAGCAGGACGTGTCGGTGCTCCGCTCCGGGTGCATGCATCCCAGCTTGCCGAATATCCCGTGGAGGACCGCTTCCTGGCTCTTCAACTGCCCCCGATACTCGCGGGAATCGGTGTTGGCGATCTCCATGAGCAGCCCGTCGATACGGCTCTGTACGACGCCGCGAAGCGCCTCCACTTCCTGGTCGCTCAGGTCAAGCTGCATAGCGTGATCCTCCCTGGGTCGCACATGCCCGATGTGGCCATCGGTCGCTGGCTGGATGAACAGGGGATTCCCAGCCCCGGTGAATGGAAAACCAGCGAGGGACCCGGACTGTCGGAAGGCCCCACGCCGCATACCAAGGCGCCCGCGCGGGTATTGAAAGATGGACACCGAGATGCGCCGGGAGACGAGACAAGCCAGGAGGTAGCAGTCATGGCTCGATGCGACCAGATGAAGGTAGGAGAGATCTACGTTTGCGAACAGTGCGGGTTCGAGTTCCAGGTATTGAAGGAGTGCGTGCACCAGGACGAGATGAAGCACGATGGCTCGTGTGAACAAGGCGGCTTCGGCTGTTGTGGCGAAGAGCTCAAGCTCAAAGGGCACGGCACAGGCGAGGCCCGGGGGACGTCCCCCCAATGGGTGACTCAACCCGCGATGGGCTCCGGAGCCTAGGGACGATAGAGGCCTGAGCCGCCGTGAAGCCTCGGCTCAGGCCTCGCTCAGTCCTGGCTCAGTCCTGGCTCGGGCCTATGGCTGCAGATAGCGCCGGAACCACTCCGTGGCCAGGCGCGACACTTCTGCCAGAGTCCCCGGTTCCTCGAAAAGGTGAGTGGCGCCGGAGACGATCTCAAGCCGTTTAACCCCCGCGAGGCGGGTGAACGCGCGCTGGTTCATCTCGATGACGGACGAGTCGTCGCCTCCAACGATCAGAAGCGTGGGCGCAACGACCATCGCCAGTGCCTCCATGGCAAGATCCGGTCGACCGCCCCTCGAGACTACGGCCTTGACCAAGTCGGGTCGACCGGCGAAGTGCGCCGCGGCCTCGAGCGCAGCCGCGGCCCCGGTGCTCGCTCCGAAGTAGCCCACGGCGAGGCCGCTAGTATCGGGGTTCTGTGCGAGCCACGTGGTGACGCCGACGACCCGCCGGGTCAGCAGTCCTATGTCGAAACGCAACTTGCATGTGAATTGGTCGACTTGCTCCTCCTCAGCTGAGAGCAGGTCGAACAACAGCGTCGACAATCCCGCGGCTTGCAGATCCCTTGCCACCCGGCGGTTGCGGAAACTGAAGCGGCCGCTGCCGCTGCCATGCACGAAAAGTACCAACCCCGGGGCTCCCGGCACCATGATGAGTGTACCCATGAGCGTCACCGAGTCGAGAGTGATCTCTATCTCTCGTTCTTGGGGATGGACCCGGTCGTTCATCGACGCCTCATCAGTGAGGGGCCGACTCGGCGCGGGGCCGGCCGAATGCGGCGGCTTCGCTCAGGAGCTTCACCACTTCCTGGTCGGAAGTCTGCGAGAAGTCGGCATACCACTGGCCTATTGCGTAGAAGGGCTCGGGAGTCATGAGACAGACCGCCTCGTCCACTTCGCGCTCCAGGGCGGCGCAGGTGGACCGAGGAGCGGTCGGGACGGCGAGCACGATCCGTGCCGGACTGTGACTCCGAAGCGAACGCAGAGCGGTCCGCATGCTGGCACCCGTCGCGAGCCCATCGTCGACGACGATCAACGTCTTCCCGGCGAGATCCGGCGGCGACGACTCTCCACGGTAGGCGCGTTCCCGGCGTTCCAACTCGGCCTGCTCGCGAGCGGCGATCGCCTCGATCTGGGCCTGGCTCAGCCCCAGGGCGACTACCACGTCTTGATTCATCACACGGACCCCACCGCTGGCGATAGCTCCGACGGCCAATTCTTCCTGCCCGGGAGCTCCCAGCTTGCGGACAAGGAATATGTCCAGCGGAACGTCCAGCGCCTTCGCGACTTCGAAGGCCACTACCACGCCCCCACGCGGCAACCCCAGAACGATGGTGCCCCCGCGCCCCGCATATTCCATCAGCTTTTCAGCCAGCAGGCGTCCCGCCTCCCGGCGGTCGCTCAAGAGTCGCATCGACATCTCCTCGTTGTCCTCCTATCCGCTTGGCTGGAATCCCATTAGGATTATTCCCCTTTCAAACGCGGGATTAGTCAGCCGAGGGAAGACGTGCGGGCCTGAGCGCGCGCGTGAGGAGAGGGCGTGGCGAAGTTCTGGACCGGGAGACCCAGCAGCGAGTTTCGCGTACCCCTGTCGATGAAGGTCATCCAGCCGACGACGTTCGGGCGACACGTCAAAGCGTGTAGTCCTACGTTCGATGGGTACAAACGGTGTGCGCCGAATGTCAAGGAGAGAACGGAGGTCATGAACATGCGAGCTTCTGTGCGCAGGGAGCCACGCTCTGTGGGTCGTGGGCGGAGGTTTTGGCAGATCGCGCTGCCCTGCCTTGTCCTCACTCTGGTGGCGATAGCCCTGGTCGCGCAGGGTTGCTCCGGGGGAACGAGTGCGACCACGAGCGGCAGCGCGACGACGATCGGCAGCTCCACGAGCACGACCCCGACTCTGCCGGGTGTCGGCGACGTCGACCTTCAGCAGGACATCGCGAGCCCTGCCCAGGTCGTACTTAATGCCGTCAACCCCAGTGTGGTCAACATCTCGGTGACGGGATCGGCCGGGGGCCAGACCGGGACCGGCATCGGCTCCGGCGTCATCTATACCTCCGATGGGTTGATACTGACGAACGACCACGTGGTCACCCTCGACGGCAACCTCAGCTCGGGGCAGTCGATCACCGTCACCTTGAGCTCGGGCGACAAGTTCCCGGCCACCATCGTGGGCGAAGACGCGGCCCGGGACATCGCCGCCATCAAGGTAGCCAAGACTGGCCTCAAGCCGATCACCTTCGGCAAGTCGAGCGAGGTCGGGCTGGCAGAATGGGCCATCGTCATCGGCAGCCCGCTCGACTTCCGAAATACCGTGAGCCTCGGCATCGTGAGCGGTCTCGACCGCACGTTGCAGATCTCCTCGACGCAGACCTTGACCGGCCTTATGCAGATTGACACTCCTATCAGCCCCGGCAACTCCGGCGGGGGCTGCTTTGACGCCCAAGGGCATTTCATCGGCATGCCGGAACTGTACCTCCCACCAGGGAGTACCGGGGCGCAGAACATAGGGTTCGCCATCCCCTCGGACACGGTTGCCACCGTCGCCAAGACCCTCACCGGTCGGTAGCCCGCGTCGACTTGACCGAGGGAGATGGATGTCCGGTCGCCACGTCGGGCTCGCGATGCAACGGGCTCCGGCCAGTTCGAGCCGCCGCGTTGAGCGGCGGCTCTGGCCCTAGCGAGGAGCGAACAGGACGCTCTTAGGCGTCTCCTCCATCGCCCGGGCGAGTTCGCTGACGTCACCGTAGCTGATGCAGGCGGACATGCAGTGCTTGACGCAGGCCGGTTTCTCTCCGGCCTGCGTGCGCCCAGCGCAGAGGTCGCACAGATCGGTGGGAAAGGGCAGGAAGTCCACTTCCACCTTGTCCACCGACTCCCGAGTGCAGTCCTTCACCATGATGCCCCAGCGTCCGGCGGGATAGCCGTGTTCCTGCTTGCACGCCACTTCGCAGGTGTGGCAACCCGTGCAGTAATCGTAATGGATGAGGAGCCCCTTCTTGCCCATGGTCACTCCTCTCCTTCTTGGATCTTCTTCACCGCGACAAGGGCGGTCTTGTAGGCGCCGCCGCCGTAGCCCGAAGCGGACCCGGGCCCGATGTGGGTGAGGAGGTTGCAGTTGATGTCCCAGATGCCGTAGAGGTTGGGCTCTTTGCCTTCGGTCTCGGGGAGCCACCACCCGTGGGGAACGCTCACCACTTTGGGGTGGACGATCGGGGTGACCTTGGCTTTGCGCTTGATGCGGCCGCGGTCGTTCTCGATGTGGACCCACTCGCCATCGTCGATGCCTAGATCCTTGGCAACGCTCGGGTGGATCTCCACAATCGGGTACGGATCGGCTTCGCGGAGCCAGGGGATGTTCCTATGCTCGGCGTGGAAGAACACCGGCGAGCGACGACCGGTGACCATCACCAGGGGGTATTTCTCGAAGAGTTCCGGAGTGCGGACCTCGCTCTCGGGCGGCTCGGCGTAGAAAGGCAGAGGATCCATATCCCAGGCGGCGAAGCTCGTCGAGTAGAACTCGATCTTGCCCGTGGGAGTGCGGAACCCCGGCTCGTGGTCGGGCCGCAGGAGGCCTTTTTCGTGGCGGCGGTAGGGCCGGGTCGGGGTGCCCTTTTCCGGGAACTTCCAGTGACCGTCTTTTAGGTCGTCGAACGTGTACCCGGAGGGTTTCAGGCGGTCGTTGATGAGGTCTTTCACCGTGTCGTAGCGCTTGCGTAGTTCCGGGTTGAAGCGCTTGGCGAGCTCCAGGTTGATCTCCCAGTCGGAGCGGCATTCCCCCACGCTGACCGCCGGCATCATGGCCTGGAGAGGGCTCCACCAGGAGCGGAACGTCTCTTTCTCGGCGATGCTGGCCACCGGCAAGATGAGGTCGGCCACCGCCATCGTCGTTGGGTTGGGGAAGAGGTCGGCCACCACGTTGAACTCCATGGCTTTGAGCGCGTCGTAGTGCATCCTCGTGTTGGCGGCCTGGCCACCCAGCATGTTGGTGGTCTGGATCCAGCAGGCTTTGATGGGATAGGGCTTGCCGGAGAGCATCTGCTCCACCGTGCGGTCCGGTTGCGCCCAGCCCCTGAAATTGCGGAGCATGGCGAACTCGGCGGCCCCGATCCGCTTCTCATTTAAACGCCTGACGAAATCCTCCCCGTAGAGCGAGTGCAATTCTTGAGTGGAGAAGGGGTAGGTGGTCACGTCGAAGGCGGGTTTCGCGATGACGTTGCCGCCCGGCACGTCCAGGTTGCCGGTGAGACACCATAGGTGGGTGATGGCTTGCGCCACCGACGTACCCTCCGGCGCCATGTCGACCGGCACCCCCCACTGGACGGCGGCCGGTTTTCCGGCCGCATAGAGGCGAGCGGCGGCGGCTATGTCCTCGGCCGGCACCCAGGTGATGGCCGAGACTCGCTCGAGCGGATACTCCGCCGCCCGGGCCTTCAGTTCGGCGAAACCGGAGGTCCACTTCTCCACGAAGTCCTTGTCGTAAAGACCTTCCGAGATGATGACGTTCAGCATGCCCATGGCGAGAGCAGCGTCGGTGCCGGGACGGAGCTGGAGGAACTTCTCAGCCCGCGAGGAGAACCAAGTCCACCGGGGATCGATGACTATGAGTTTCGACCCGCGCTTCATGCAGTCCGTGACCCAGTGGCCGTAGAAGCCGTCCTGGCAGCCGGCGGCCGGGTTCTGGGCCCAGACCACGATCACTTCCGGCACCCGGTACTCTGGATCGGCCATGCCGTCGGGCAGGAACTGTCCGGCGTCAAGGACCGCGTAGTCGCCGTGAGTGGCCATCATGGCCCCGAGCCTTGGCGTGTAGCACGAGTGACCGGCCAGTCCCAGCTGCACCCAGTTAGGGCTGCCGAAGGAATAGCAGAGGAAGGAGATGGGGCCGCCCACGTCCCGGCCGGTCCCCTGCACGAACAGCACCGACTCCGCCCCGTAGTCAGCCTTGAACCGGTTGAAACGCTCCTCGACGGTATCCAGCGCTTCGTCCCAAGAGATCTGCTCGAAGTTCCCTTCGCCCCGAGCCCCTACTCTCATCAAGGGATGGGTGAAGCGTTCGGGGTGGTACACGTATTGGGTGAGGGCGAGCATCCTCGGGCACAGCCGGCCATGGCTGTATGGGTGGTCCTCGTCGCCTTCCACTTTGACCAAGCGGCCGTCACGTACGTAGAACTTGACGCCGCAGCCGCCATGGCAGCCCGGACCTGGCGACCACGAGGTCGATCTGACTACGCGGTCATACTGCACCATGAAGCCTCCCGGTATCTCGCCTCGCGTCTCGCACGTTGAAGGATAACCTTAGCGAGACTTTTCTCCCAGCAGCTCGGGGATCGCCTCACCCGCTCGAGAGCACCCGGTTCTCAGGCCGGTCTTCAGTCGTCTGCCCACCGCGACGCACGTTGCCTTCTTTGGCCACGGACGGAATAATCAGCCACATGAAATACAAAGTCGGAGTAGACGTCGGCGGCACGTTCACAGACCTCGTCGCGATGGACGAAGATGGTCTTGTACGCATAGCGAAGACCTCGTCCACCCCAGGCGACCAGTCGGTGGGGGTGATCGAGGCGATCGCGAAATCCGGGATCGACCTCAAAGACATCTCCTTCTTTTCGCACGGCGCAACTGTTGGAGCCAATGCGGTCATCGAGAACAAGGGCGCCAGGGTCGCCATAATCACGACCAAGGGCTTCCGGGACATACTCGAGTTGCGGCGCGGCCAGCGGGTCATCGACAACCCCGACGACATGTACAACCTGCAGATGGACCTCCCCCAGGACTATGTCGGCGGCTACGACCCTCTCGTGAGGCGGCCCCTTCGCTTCGAAGTACTCGAGAGGCTCGACTACCGAGGGGAGGTACTCCGGCCGCTGGACGAGCAAGGGGTGCGCCGGATCGCGGAGGAGATCCGCGTCCTGGACGTGGAGGCTGTGGTCGTCTGCTACCTCTTCTCTTTCATGAACCCTGCTCACGAAAAGCGCACGGCGGAGATACTGCGAGACACCCTTCCCGGGATGAGCGTCTCGGTGTCCAGCGAGATCCTGCCGATCATCCGCGAGTACGAACGGCTGAGCACTGCCACGGTCAATGCGTACATCATGCCGATCATGCAAGGATACCTGGCAAGCCTGCGGCGGAAGCTGAAGGCCGGCGGCTTCCAGGCTGAGTTCTACCTGATGCAATCCAGTGGCGGCATCATGTCGTCAGAGGTGGCCGGGCAGCGGCCCGTGTATACCATCGACTCCGGCCCCGCCGCGGGTGTGACGGCGGCCGCCCAACTCGGTGTCGCCACGGGCTATCCGGACGTGATCTCCTTCGACATGGGCGGGACGACGGCCAAGGTCTGCGTGGTCCGCGATGGCAAACCGGAGGTCACCAACCGGTTCTGGGTGGGCGGCAAGTACTTTATCGGAGCGCCGGTCATGGACATGGTCGAGATCGGGGCCGGAGGTGGGAGCATCATCTCCATCGACGGAGCTGGTGCCGTCCACGTTGGACCGCGCAGCGCCGGGGCCGTGCCGGGCCCTGCCTGCTACCGCCTGGGAGGAACGGAGCCCACGGTCACCGATGCCGACCTCGTCCTTGGTTACATCAATCCCGACTACTTCCTCGGCGGCGAGATGACCGTGGACGCGGAAGCGGCACGGTCGGCGATCGAGGAGAGGGTCGCCAAGAAGCTGGGAATGAGCGTGCCCGAGGCAGCTCCTGGCATCTACCGGCTGGTGAACGCCAACATGATGGGAGCGATGAGGGTCGTGACGGTGCAGCGTGGACACGACCCGCGGGACTTCGCTCTGGTGGTCTCCGGTGGCACCGCAGCCATACATGCGATCCCCATGGCCCAGGAACTCCGCATTCCCCAGGTGGTGATCCCGCTCACGCCAGGCACGTTTTCCGCCGTCGGGCTCGTGACCGCCGACGCCCGGTACGATGTGCACCGCTCGTACGTAGCCCGTTCTTCGCAGGCCGACGCTGCGCGCATGCAGAACACATACCAAGAGATCACAAATGAGGCGATGAACAGGATCCTGGAACTAGGAT
>JADGPI010000201.1 GCA_017882525.1 Thermoleophilia bacterium | reverse complement strand
GGGCTGTCCGAGCCGAGGCCGGCTAGGACCACGATAGGAAACTCCAGGCCTTTTGCCTGGTGGACGCTCATGACCCTTACCACGTTCTCGTCCTCGGCCAAAGTCGGAGCGTTGCCCTCGTCGTCGCTGAGTTCGCCGATGGTGTCTATCAGGCGTACAAACCCGGCAAGGTCAGGGCCCTCGACGGCCTCGAACTCATCGGCGAGGCGCATCAACTTGCGCACATTGGCGAAACGCCTGCGTCCTTCCGGGGACCCCAGAAGGCACAGATCGTAGTCGAACTCGGTGATGGAGCGGTCGATCAGCCGTGACAGCCCCGGCCTCCCAACTGATGCAGCCAGCGACGCGATAGCCGACACCGCCGCCGACAGACGCGCGGCCTGATCGTCCTTCAGGCGGCCCAACTCGGGACAGCTCTGAGCCGCGTCCCAGAGTGAGTCGGCATGCCGTCGTTTCGCTTCCTGACCAAGTATGAAGAGGCCGTCATCGGAGAGCCCGACCATCGGCGAGCGCAAGACCGTCAAGAAAGCGAGGTCATCGTGTGGGTTCACCAGGATCCCTAAAAGAGCCCTAACATCGGAGATCTCTTCCTGGGCGTAGTAGCCCTTGCCGCGCACCACATATGTTGGCACTCGACGGGCGGCCATGGCTTTTTGGTACGCGCCAACATGCGTGAGCGCCGGGAGCAGCACCACTATGTCCCGAGGTTCCCACTTCTCTTGCGCCACAAGCCGGTGGACGCGGTCGGCGACCGTTTCCGCTTCGGCCACCTGGATGAGCGGGGTCGCATTGTCGCGGCCCGGCTGTTCCTGGCGATCCGCGCAGAGCACCTCCACGGCAGGGGAAAGCGTAGGCCCGACGCGCTGAGGCTCGCTGTCGTCCGCACCACGTCCTCCCTCGCGGCCGCACGTCAGACCGGCATGACGAGGGCCGAAGAAGCCCTCACCGGCGAACAACCGATTGATGAACTCGAGGACCTCCGGGCGGGCACGATAGCTCACATCAAGTCTGTGAACCGTCCCTTCCCCCGGGCGCGCTGATAGCTCGGCCTGCCTTCGGGCGAACACGTCTACGTCGGCCCCCCGGAACCGGTAGATACTCTGCCTCTCATCTCCCACCATGAGCACTGACTCGGGACGAAGCCCCTCCAAAATGGAGCACTGCAACTCGTTGGTGTCCTGGAACTCGTCCACCATCAACCGAGACCGTGGACCAAGGATGGGCGAGTCTCCATCCGGTCGGAGGTGCACAAGAGCTCGGGCGCGCAACTCCAGGTCGGAGAAGTCGAGCAGGCCGCGTTCGCGCTTAGACCGCGTGTATCGTTCGTGGAAGCGAGCGAGGAGGTCGTTCGTCGCGGCCACCATCGGCCTCAGACACTCGACGACCAGAGTGCGGCGGTATGCGGTCAAGGCGCTCCGCACTTCCTCGTACTCCACCTGGAAGACTTTCGACCGCCTGCTCGGGAAGAACTCCCGGGTCTCCTCGAGCGCCGCGGCGGCCTCCTCAGCGCGCTCGGGGCCGTCCTCCGCCCTCTCGTTGCCCTTGTCCCCGCTCTGCGGGCGGGCGAGCCACGCCACGCAATCCTCCAAGACACACCGGTCTGCGCCGCCCGCTGCGCGGGCGGCGCCGGACCGGTCAGCCGCCGACAGAGCGTCGCGGACTGCACCAAGCAATCGTGCTCGAGCCGCCTCTTGATCTGCCGGCACCGACTCTGCGATCGTGACGGCCGGCCGTTCCATGCCCAAACCGCGGAGCCGCTCGTAGAGCGGCACCAATTCGCTTTCAAGAGCCCGACGGTCGCGGGCAAAGACGTCGAGTTGCGCCTCAGAGGCTTGCTCGACCGCCTCGGCCCACACCTGGCTGCGGACATCCTCCTTCAGAAGAGATGCCGCCTCGGCCTCGAGCACCGTGAAAGCCGGGTCGACTCCCCCCGCGATGGCCCGGCTCCTGAGCAGGCGGCTGCACAGCCCGTGGATGGTCCCAATGTTGGCTCCGTCCAGGGAGCGAGCGAGATCGGCCCGGTCGGATTGGTAGAGAGACTCGCGGATGCGCGAAAGGAGCTCCCCGGCAGCCTTCTTGGTGAAGGTAACGGCCGCCAGTCGTTCCAGCGGGATGCCGTCTTGAAGGAGCGCCTTCAGGAAGTACGCGACAAGCAACCGGGTCTTGCCGCTGCCCGCCCCCGCAGCGACGAGTATGCGAGGTCGTCCGTCGTCGAGAATGTCGCGTTGGGCCGAGGAGAGTCGTGGGTCTGGGCTGGATGTCATCTGCGGTAGCCCTTCCTCCTCGATCGGCAGACCGGGCCGAGCCCACAGTACGGAGGACATTCCGTCGAGCAGGGCGGGATGGCTCCTGTCTGCATCCCCTCGGCAGCCCGGAAAGCGATCGCGATGGCAGCCCCATAGAGCTCCACTGCCTCGTCAGCGGAGAGCGCCTTGCAGCCCTTTGTCCAGGAACCCAGCACAGCGTCGGATCCAGCCATCGCCAGACCCGACCTCTTGCCTGTGGCGAGAGAGACGTAGACCCCGCCGACCACCTGCACCCGCGGGCGTTCGGCCGCTATCGCGAGAAGATACAGGGGAAGCTGTAAGCCGCCTTCTGCCCCCAACTGAGAAGATCTCGGGACGTCCCCGGTCTTGTAGTCGATCACAAAGAGAGGGGTGCCCGCGCGCCCTGCGTCGATCCTGTCGATGCGGCCGTGGACACGGAGTCCGCCGATGTCGACCCCCTCGGGATCTCCCACGCGCACCTCGGTCTCAGCAGGGACCAGCGCCGACTCCGTTTCGGCGTCACGGACGAGGAATCCGCTCACCAGCGTCCTTAGTTTCCAGGCCGCCAAGCGCCGCTCGGAGGCCGTGCCCGGGCAGGAAACACTTCCAGTGACACGCTCTACGTGGGCGTAGGCCAGTTCCAGAACCATGGGGAGGTTGCGCCCGCAGACGGGCACCTCACGCCGTGAGGCCAAGTCCCTGTACGTTGCGCTGAGCACTTCGTGCCCCAAGCGACCGATCGTGGAGCCATCGACCTCCGGCTCCATGTCGCGGATGCCGATCACCGTTTCCACGAACCACGCGAAGGGACAGCTTAAGTATCGCTCCAGCGCCGAGGGCGCGAAACTCCGGCGAGACGCCAGCGTGGCAAGGTTCACCGGGTCGCACAGCCTCCCGAGCGAGGTCTGCCAGCGAGGAGCGATCCTGGCCGCAGCGCTTCCCTGGATGGCCGGATGTGCAGCCACGTGCTGGTGAACACACGCCCGCAGGTAGTGGCGGAGGCCCGGAGCCTGGTCAGCGCGGAACACCACGTCGCCAAGGCCTCGCCGTGCAGGCTCGCTATCGCCTCCAACCAAACGCCGTGCCAAGTCCCAGAAGAAGGAAGGTGCGGCCTGCTGCCCACTGTCGTCCGTATCGCGCGCGCTCAGATAAAGCAGTCGCCAAGGTCGAGAGAGAGCACCCAAGAAGAGGGCGGCTTCGTCAGCCCCGCGGTCGTCCGCCAACAGGCGGCCGCCCCCCGCCGCTGTCAGCCGAGCCCGCTGTTCCGGGCTGAGCAAAGAGGGCCGGCTGCGCTTCCCGGGAAGCTCTCCGTCGACGAGTCCCAGCACGAAGACAACGTCGAACCTGCGAGCGCGCGCCCTCTGCAGGCTCAGCACACGCACGACGTCCTCTCTTCCGCTCTCTCCCGTCGAAATAGAGACCTGCCTGAGCAAAGGCATGACGCGGTCCCATTCGAACGACCCCGACGGCCAGCTTGCTGCCAGTTCCTCGAGCGCGCGAGTAAGCGCCACGAAAGCCTTCACGTCCTCCTGGGTTTCCGCGCTTCTCAACTCGTTGCCGGCCAGTGAAGCCGTGAGCATGACTTGGGCGAGGGCCTCCAACGACCCTGTTTCGAGGAGTCGCCCGGGCCCACCGCGCACCACCGCAAGCCCGAGCCTCTCGAGGGCAAGGCTCAGCGGACCGTCCAACGATCCCAGGAGCTGCCCGACGCCGGGCGAGCCCTGCCTCCGGTAGTCAAGCTCGATGCGGGCCGTGCGTTCCCGTTCCATGCCGCTGAAGGGGCTACGCAGGAAAGCCAGAAATGACCCAGCGTCCGAAGAGATGAGTCCCCTCAAGGCGGACAGGAAAGCAGAGCCGAACCCTGTGTCGGACAGTGCCACCTGTCCCTCCACCTGGTGTGGGATGCCGCACGACCCCAACACATCCGACAGCAGTCGCCGCCAGGCCGGAACATCTCGCACGATCACTCCGATCGAACCTGGCGTAGTCCCCTCTCTCAGGAGCCCGACGATCTGCTGCGCGACAAGCTCCGCTTCGTTGCGGCGACCTGAAGCCAGAAGGAATCGCACCCCGAGCGGCCCATCCGACCTTGGGGGTACTGTACCTAGCGGGCGCTCACGCATGAAGTTGCGCTCCAGGTAGTAAACAACGGGCGAAGAGTACGCCTGTGGCTGGGCGGCCATCTCTATCACTCGAGCCGTACCTCCTTCCCAGTCTTCGAGCTCGGCCCGCGAAGTGAGATTGATCTCCCGCCCTCTCTCGAAGGGAAGAGTGACCAGCACGGGAGCTTCAGCCGCGATGGCGAGCAGCAACTTCCTTTGCCCCGGGGTGAATGAAGTGAACCCGTAGCAGACCACCGGCCGGCGCCATCCGGCGACCCGCGCAGCCGCCTCGATGACCGCCATCGGCCTGTCGGTGGCGCCGAGCCGGTCGCGGGCCTCAGCGTAGGCGGGCAGCAGTCTCAGGATATCCTCGGCTATCCGATCCCCCGGGCGACCGGCGTCGCGCCATTGCCTTACCGCCCGTGCCGACTCCTCGGGGCGGTGCCCACTTTCTTCGAGTTCCTGGAGGAGGGCTGCCAGGGCCGGCGTCGCCCCGGGCAGCGTTGAAGCCTCTCTCAAAGTGCCCAGGGGCATCTCGCCGACCAGGCGCTCGAGGATCGTGGCGCGCTGCAAAGAGCTGAGGTACCGGGGGCGGCTCTTTAGGACATGGGCCACAAGTCCATCGAAAGTGAGAGCAGGGGTCTGCGCCACCAGAGCCCCGACCCGCCGCACCATCTCCTGGTTCAGGTTCAGCGCATCCGGGAGTGTCGGCACGACGACCAGGGGCTGCCGGGGAAGCCGCTCCTGCCACCAGCGTAGCGCAAAGCCCATCTTGCCCGAGTTCGCCGGGCCAAGGACCAGCGTGACGCCTCGGTCCGCGGCTTCGTGCGACCCATGCCCCGGGCGTTGGTCAGCGGCATCCTGCAGGGGGTGCTCCAGGCCGGGAAGAGTTCCCTGATTCGTATTCGACGGCGGAGTCATCCGTGCCATTGTAAACGGCGGAGCGGACAGACCATGACCGCCGCACCGCTTGTGCGCTAGTCTTACACGATGGGACGGGACGAAGACAAGCTTATTCGCCAGCTCTCCCTCCTCTCTTTTCTCCTGAGCCGATCGCGCCCCATAGCACCGCGCGAGATCCAGGATTCCGTGGAGGGGTACTTCGGCATGAGCGACGAGACTTTTAACCGCCGCTTCTACGGAGACCGCGAAGATCTCAAGAAGATCGGGATCGACGTCCAGACCGTATGCGGGGGCGAACCTGGGGAAGTGCAGGCCTACTATCTCCCCGAGGAGGGCTACTACCTCCCCGGCCTCATCCTCAGTCAAGACGAGCTGCGCGCCCTTGCCCTGGCCCTGGTGGTGCTCGAAGGGAAGTTCGCTTATGCCCGGCCCCTCCGGTTGGCGCTGACGGCGATCGCCCAGGGACAGCCGGACCCATTCCTGGGCGAGTTGGACCACTTGCCGGTGGCACTTGCCCCCGACGAGGACGCACAGAAAGCTGGCAAGCAACTGGCCCGGCTGCAGGATGCAGTCTCACGCGGCAAGACGGTCGGCTTCCAATATCCGTCGTCTTCGGCGGACGAGATCGAGGAGAGGATCCTCGACCCCTACAGCTTGTTCCTCATCCAAGGACGCTGGTACGCGGTGGGCTTCGATCACGCGCGCCAAGGGATCCGTACGTTCCGTGTGGCCAGGATCCGCGGCCCTGTGCGTTTCGGCACGGAGAAGCCGCGCGACTTCTCGGTGCCGCCCAACTACGACCCGAACGAGTATCGGGCGCGGCCTCCCTGGCTCATCGGAACCCCCAAGGGAACCGCCGTCGTGCAGGTGGACGAAGACGTGGCTTGGTGGGTAAGCCGCCTGCAGCCACACGTGGAGGTATTGGGTATTGACCCCAGTGGTCGGTCACGGGTTTCGATTCCCTATGCCGACGAAGCGGTACTGCTGGCCTGGGTGGTGGGACTAGGCGCCTGCTGCGAGTTGGTGGAACCCCCCGAGATGCGGGCGCGGCTCTTCCAGCGTTTGTCCGAGGTCTGCTCCGTTCACAGGGGCCCTGCGCCGGAGGCCACCCTGCCTCGACCGGCAGAGAGCGTCGCGCGCGGCGGTCGGACCCCCGCGGGTGCCGGACGCGGGCCCATCGCAGCCGAGAGACTCGCGAGAGCCATCGCGCTGCTGCAGCATTTGGTCGACCCCAAGATCCCTTCGTGGATATCCTGGAAGGAGTTGGAGAAGGACCTCGCACTCAGCCGCAAGGAGATCGAAGAAGACATCTCCCTTCTCAACTTGGTCAACTTCGGAGGCGGCACCTATGCCGTCTACGCCGAGGCCGATGAACGAGGCGTCACCGTCACCCGGGACCTCATGGCGGACGCCTTCACCCAACCCGCTCGACTGTCCCCGGTCATGGCCAGGGCCTTGTCGCTCGCGCTCGACCTGCTTGGCGACGCGGTAGCTCTGACCAGTATGGAATCCCTTGCGTCGGTGAAGGAGAAGATGGCCCGTCTCACCGGCGGACTGGAGAGTCAGGCGCCGGTCATCGTCGACGACGTGCGCCCGGTCGACCATGGCGTCATGGAGACACTCCACCAGGCGTTGCGCGAACAGCTCCTCGTGGAGATCGAGTATTTCACCCCCATGCGTGGTGCGCTCACGACGCGCCTTGTGGAGCCGTATCTCCTTTTCCGCTCGCGCGACGGGTGGTACTTGGAGGCCTATTGCCTGGCCGCGGAGGCCCAACGCACGTTCCGGTTGGACCTTGTGCGAGGAGCGCGAATCACTGCCGAGCACTTTTCGGTGCGCACGGGAGTCGACCTCACCCTCCGTCGCGCAGGGATGCCTTTCGTCGCCGCCCCGGGAACCAGCTGGGCCCAGGCACGGTTTCGCCCTCGCTGGCGAGGTTACCTCGACGATCAAGGCTTGGACGCCCAGCCTACCGAGACAGGAGACCTGCGTGTGCGTGTGCCCTACCTGGATGAACGGTGGATGGTGCGCGAAGTACTGCGGTTTCTGGGGGACGCGGAGCTCGAGCAGCCTGGCGCCCTGCGCAAGGCGGTCGCCGATGCGGCATGCTCGTTGGCCGAGACCTACAGGAGCGCGCTTTGAGACTCCTAATACGTTGGGTCTCGAACTGCGTGGCCATCTTCCTGGCCCTGTACCTTCTGGACTCCTTGAGCTCCGGCAGATTCCACATCAAGGCCTGGTGGGTGGCGCTTGTGGCAGGCATCCTCTTGGGACTGGTAAACAGCCTGGTCCGTCCCCGGGGGAGCCTGAGGGTCAAGCCCCTCCGGCTGCTGGTGTGGATCACGGCCGTGTTTCTGGTGAACGCACTCGTGATCCAGATCCTGGTCTGGGCCAGCGGCGCGCTCGAGGCGGGCAGTCTTCTCTGGGTACTCCTGGCAGCCGTCGTCGTCGCGGCGATCTCGCGCCTCATAACGTGGCTCATCGGATTCGACCAGAAGGGGATGGTCGCGCGAGAACCGCTGTGCACGAGCGGGCGTAAACCCACCCCGGCGGACCGATCTTCGCGGACCGCTTCCGCGCCTCGCCGCCGTCCCTAGTCGAGCATGGTGATCTCGTGGCCGCGCGACTGGACCAGCAGTCGAAAGTCGTGCGGGCTGGTCGCCATCGCCATCGCGTCCTCCAGTGTCACCAGGTCTCTCTCGAACAATCCCAAGAGGCTCTGGTCGAAGGTCTGCATGCCGTAGAAATCTCCCTCCGCCATCGCGGTGAAGATGTTGTGGGTCTGCGCGGGGTCGAGGATCATGTCTCGGATACGACCGGTTATGCGCATGACCTCAACGGCCGGCACGCGGCCGGAGCCGTCGGCCCGAACCAGCAGGCGCTGCGATATGACTCCCCGCAATGACCCGGCTAACATGATGCGCACCTGTTTCTGCTGGTAAAGCGGGAAGAAGTCGATGATCCGGTTGATCGTCTCGGCAACGTCGATCGTGTGCAGCGTGCTCAGAACGAAATGGCCGGTCTGGGCGGCGGTCAGCGCCGTACGCACGGTTTCCTGGTCGCGCATCTCCCCGATGAAGATGATGTCCGGGTCTTGCCTCAAGACGTACTTGAGCGCCGAACCGTAGTTCTCGGTATCGAGCCCCACTTCGCGCTGATTGATGATGCATTTTTGGTCCCGATGCAGGATCTCGATGGGGTCCTCGACAGTGACGATGTGTTTGTGCAGGTGCCGGTTGATATGGTCGATCATCGCCGCGAGGGTGGTGGTCTTCCCGGAGCCGGTCGTGCCGGTGACCAGCACCATCCCTCGGGGCTCGAGCGAGAGCTTCTGAACCACCGGAGGCAGGTTGAGCTCGGCGAAGCTGGGCACCTTGGTGACGACCTGCCGGAGCGCTATGGAGATGGTCCCACGCTGGCGGTACACGTTGATCCGGAACCGGCCGATGCTCGGAGCGCTGTAGGCGAAGTCGATCTCGTTGGTCTCGCTGAAACGCCGGATCTGCTTCTCGCTCATGAGAGAAGCTGCGTAGTCTTTCGTGTCCTCCGGCGAGCAGGTGGACTCGTCGAGCACGGAGAGTTCTCCGTCGATACGGATCACCGGGGGGCTGCCCACCTTCAAATGAAGGTCGGAGGCGTTCGCCGCGGCTACCTTGGTGAGAAGCTCATCTATGGTCTTCATATGCTCCCCTGGACCGGCAACAGGCGGAGAGCCTGTTCGCTTTCACACCGTATGTTTCGGCTGATAGTCTCGGGGACTTAACAGGGACTTGACAGGTCCTTGCTTCCCGTCACCGCACCCGGGCGTCCGAGGTTCGCGGGAGGCGAGGCATGGGCTTCGGTTCGGAGGAGCTACGCAGCCCCAGGCTTCACTGTCAAAGCACACCCTTCCAGAAAGGCTTCAACTCGTGGATGGTCGCCGCGACGTCGGCGCGTTCGTCCTCCGAGATCGGCCGCTCCAAGCCCGGAGACTCCCCGCTCAGGCCGTGCAAGGTAGCTTCGATCGACTCTGCCGCCAAGGCCGGAACGTACCCTCCCTCCAGGAAGCAGAGTGGGCCGGCGGCGCCGATCTCCATAGACAGCGCCCGCAATTGAGCGGCCATCCACTGGAACGAGGACTTGCTGAAGCGGAGATCGCCTAGAGGGTCGCCCTCTTGGCCGTCATACCCGGCAGAAACGAGTATGAGCTGCGGCCGGAAAGCTCGTCCAAGAGGCAGAAGCAACGAACTGAAGGCAGCAAGCACCGCTCCGTCTCCTTCTCCGGGGCGCAACGGCACGTTGACGGTGTGACCCACCCCGCGGCCGCTCCCCACCTCTTTGGCCAGTCCGGTGCCCGGATAGTGGCCGCCCTGGTGGACACTGAAGAACAAGACCCGCGGGTCCTCGTAGAACGCAGCCTGAGTACCGTTGCCGTGGTGAACGTCCCAGTCGACGATCAGGACCCGCTCGAGGCCCAGTTCCTCCACAGCATAAGCGGCAGCCACGGCGATGTTGTTGAAGAGGCAGAAGCCCATCCCGCGAGAATAGGTGGCATGGTGCCCGGGGGGCCGCACCAGCATGAAGGCCAACCGGCCGTCCGCGAGTGTCCTATCCACAGCCATCAGCCCGGAACCCGCGGCCAAGAGCGCCGCCTCGTAAGAATGGGGCGACACGGCCGTGTCCCAATCGAGCCAGCCCCCGCCCCCCTCAGCCGTCTCTCGCACCGATTCGATGTAACTGGGGTCATGGACTCTAGCTATCGCCGCGACCGGAGCGGGCTCAGGTGTCATCCACTCAAGCGAGAGCGCGCTCTCTTCCAAGACCCGTCTGGCCACGATGAGGCGCTCTTTGGACTCGGGATGCTCTCCGGTCTCGTGTTTGAGGAACAAGGGATGAAAGTAGACGGAGATGGGTCCCATGATGGCTTTCCTCGGTCAGTCGATGATGCGGCGGGCGCCGGAGTAGCTACTCCGCCATATGGCCTCGATGCGCACCGATGCGCCGGTGTACGGTGAATTGATCATCTTGCCGTCGCCCACGTAGATGCCCACGTGATGCACCGGACTCCCATAGAAGACAAGATCGCCCGGCTGCAATTGGCTGTCCGAGACCGCCGTGCCCATCTCGGACATCATCCGGCTGGAGTGCGGCAGGTCGATCCCCAGTTTGGCGTAGACGTACATGACGAAACCCGAGCAGTCGAAGCCGCTCGGAGAGGCGCCGGCCCAAACATAGGGCACCCCTATGTACTGAACGGCGACCTGGATGACCTTGCTTCCCGAGGCTGAGGCCGGCACGCTGACCTGGACCCCGGGGCCGGCGACGGTGCGTGGATGCTGCTGAGCCTTCAACGCGGCAAGGCGGGCGGCTTCCTTGGCCTTGGCGGCGAGAGCCGCCTGCTGCGCCTGCCATTCCTTCTCGAGCTGGGCGACCTGCGCTTCCTTGCCCTTGAGCTGCGTCTTGACGTCCGCCTGCTTCTGCTGGACCTTCTTCTCTGCAGCTGCGGCCTGCGCCGTGAGGGTCTTCTGTTCCTTGGCCTGCTGTGCCAGATCGGCCCGCCGGTCTGCCACCTGGGTCCGGTACGACTCCACCTGCACGATGATCTCGTGGTCCTGCCCGCTTACCCGCTGCAGCATCTCGTACCGGTTGACCAGATCGGAGAAGCTCGTGGCACCCAACAGCACGTCGAGAGCGCCGGTCTGGCCATCCTTGTAGATCTGGACGATTCGCTCAGTCAGCTGGTCTTGCGCTGCAGAGAGGTCTTTCTCGGCCTTGTCAAGCTTGGCCTGAGTCTTCTTGGCAGCCGTGTTGGTCTTCTGCAGTTGGGCCTTTGCGTAGTCGTAGTCCTCGACCGCCGCTTCAACCTGTCCGCCCAATTTCTGTAGCTGAGCCTGCAAGGCGTTAGCTTCGGCTTGAGCCTTGGTGATGTTGGCCGGAGCGGCATGCGCGACACCCGTACCAACCAAGGCAAAAACCGAGAAAATGAGAAAGATTGCTACGAGACGCTGGCCGATTCCGCTTGACGTGCCGCTGCTGATCGGAGCCTCCCTGATCGCCCTACGGTTCCGGGAGCGGCGACCGCCGCCCGTTTCGGGTTTCCACGCACTCTAGCATTTTCCTTGGCCACGGGCCAATCGCGACTGCCTTAGGCCGACGGATGCTGGGGCGAACCCCGTCCCATTTCCCCCGCTAGAGTCTGGCCAGAAACGCCTCTATCCCGTGAAGGACAGCCACGGCTTCTCTGCCTATCTCCGTTGGATCGGCAAGCCGCGGGCCTTCCTCGGGGTGAGTGATAAACCCAGGCTCCACCCTCACCGAAAGCGGCTTGACCTCGCGCAGGCTCGAGTAGTTACGGGCATGCGTGTGCAAGTCCGGCCGTCCCAGTTCCCTGCTGAGGGCGTCCACGATGTAGCCCGCGCATCGCTTGCCGGTCTCGGAGGAGTAGAACGGGTTACCGAAGTAATACGTCGCGGCTCCCTCAGCCTTCAAGCTGGCACACGAGTTGTGGTGGAGGCACAGATGCAGATCGGGCTCCCAGGCGCCGGCCGCCTCAACCCGCTCGTATTGGCCGATAGTCACGTCGTCATCCCGAAGCAGATAGACCGAGGCTCCCGACTCCCGCAGAAGTCGGGAAAGACTCAACCCCAACTTAAGGTTGATATATTTCTCCGAGAGCCCGCCTCTAGCCATCGTCCCAACCTCGGTACCGCCGTGGGCGGGATCGATGGAGACCCGGAGGCCGGGAAGGGCCCGGCGGCCCACATAGCCATTCATGCGATCAGGGATGTTCCCAGCCGGAACATCCGTCTGAACCTTCTGCAGCCGGCGAAGCGCGGCAAAAGTCGTCTCCCCCACGATGCCGTCCAAATTCAAGCCGGCATTGCGCTGGAAGTCGGTGACCGCCACCTCGAGAGCCGGATTGAAGATACCGTCAACGGGCCCGCAGTCGAAGCCCAGTTCGTCCAGTCTGCGCTGCAGGGAGAGCACGTCGTCTCCCCGCATGAACGGGACCCGAAGATAAAGGAGACGTTCCCCGGGTTTGTACCCGGCTTCGACCAACTCGGTCCAAGTGTTCTCTCCAACGACGCCGTCGGCTACGAGTAGTCTGCGCTGTTGGAACTCGCGGATCGCCACCTCGGTGTGCGGGCCGAACATGCCGTCGGCCCCTTCTCGCCCCAAAAAGAAACCGAGGGCAGCCAGTCGCGTCTGGATGTCGACGACCTGTTTGCCCCTATTGCCCCTGCCTACCGGCCGCATAGTCCGAAAAGGCCTCTCGTGTGTGGTTTTCCCCCGCGTACGCCTGATCTGCCCGAGCTGTCACCATTCTCGTCGGCGAGTCCGGTTATTATACTCATAGCCATGTCTGGGAAGCACTCACGCAAGAGATCTCGAACCTCGCAGCTCGCGCTGGTCGCGATCGCGGTCGTCGCACTCTTGGCCGTGGCTGCCGCGGGAGGCCTCTACCTCCACGGCCGGAGTCAAGCGTCGGCCGAGAAGGCCGCGGGCGCGACCGGCAGCACCACGCCGGCCTCCGGCGTCGATTCCCAGACGACGCAATCCTCGTCGTCCGGCGCCGTCTCATCTCCCGGGGCTGTCTCATCTCTGGGTGCCAGCTCGTCTACGGCGTCGACCAGCCCCTTCGGGGCGTCCGCCAGCACAACAACGTCGTTGCATTCGCCGACCACTTCCACCACGGCGCGGAGGGGCTATCTCACCGTCGCTGCCGGGGGCGACGTGCTCGGAGACCGGCAGGTGGGAGACTTCATCGACAAGAAGGGCGGCGCGGCCGTGTTCGCCGGCGTCCGCCCCTATCTGGAGAAGGCCGACGTGGCCTTTGTCAACCTGGAGTGCCCCGTCTCGACCAAGGGCACCGCTGTCAAGACGAAGAAATACACCTTCCGCGGCCGCCCCCAGCTGGTCGACGGTCTGATATCCGCGGGGATCGACGTCGTGAGCCTCGCCAACAACCATTCCCTTGATTACGGCACTGCCGCCTTGCTCGATACGGTGTCCCGGCTCGACAAGGCCGGAGTCGCTCACGCCGGCGCGGGTGCGAACGCGAAGGCGGCCCAAGCCCCCGCGATCCTCGACACACCGGCGGGCACCGTTGCCGTGCTGGCTTTCACCGACATCATCCCCGGTGGTTTTGCGGCCGGTCCGAAGACTGCGGGCGTAAACCCGGCAAGCCCCGACCGCGCACGAGTCCTCGCATCCATCAAAGCGGCGGCGGCAAAGGCCGACTACGTGATCGTAAGCTTCCACTGGGGCATCGAGTACACCGGTAATGCCGACCAGGACCAGCGGAAACTCGCCCATGAGGCCATCGATGCGGGGGCCGATCTGGTGCTCGGGCATCACCCCCACGTGATCCAAGGGATGGAGCTCTACCACAACAAGCTCGTCGCTTACAGCATGGGGGACTTCGTGTTCGATCACTACTCGCGGGTGACGGGAGAAGCGTACATCCTGCAGTTGTCGCTCCCGCCCCAAGGCGCGCCGAGTTTCGAGGTCGTCCCGGTGTATCTGAACGAGTCGACGGGCGTGCCGGAGCCCGTGACCGGGAAAGCCGCGGACACCATCCTCGCGCGCCTTTCGAAGTTGAGCGCGAGCTTGGGTCTTCAGCTCACGCGCGCCGGCGATCACGCGGTGTTTTCCGGGAGCCCATGACGCTGAAGGGCGGCCGGCCGCCAGAGTGGGGGCAAGACCGGCGCCGGCTCGGTCCGGCTTCGCCCGGACGTGCCCGGCCTCGAGCTGCCCGGCTCTCTATCGCCTGGCGCCGGCTCGGCCCTGACATGCCCGGCTAGGCGAGACCTGGCTCGGTGAGGCGGCCAAGATCGAGCGCCCGGTCTATCGTCGGAGCGTCGAGGATCCCCTCGGCGAGCGCGGCCTCGCGCACCGTGATCCCCTCTTGCGCGGCTCGCTTCGCGACGGCGGCAGCCTTCTCGTAGCCTACCAACGGAGCGAGGGCCGTCGCCAGGGCGATGTCGCGTCGGACAGAATCTGCAAGGCGTACCGGGTCGGCGCTGATGCCGGCTACGCACCTCTCCGCAAACGCACGGACGGCGTTGTCCAGCAGACCGAGCGAGGTGGGCAACAGGTTGGCGATGAGCGGCACGAACACGTTGAGGTCGAGTTGACCGTGCATCCCGGCCAAACTGACGGCAAGATCGTTACCGATCACCTGGAAGCAGACCATGTCCAGCATCTCCGCCATGACCGGGTTCACCTTCCCAGGCATGATGGAGGAACCGGGCTGAACCGCCGGCAGCCGCACGTCGCCGAGCCCGAATCGCGGACCGGACGACAGCAGCCGCAGGTCGTCGGCCAGCTTGGCCAACTCCACCGCCAGCGCCCGGATGGCCCCGGAGAAGCGCACAAAATCATCGGCACTCTGGGTCACCTGGAAGTAATCGGCGGGAGCAGCCAGATCCCAGCCGGTGAGCTCACGCAGCTCAGCCACTACTTCCTTCCGGTACTCCGCGGTGGCGTTCATGCCCGTGCCGACCGCCGTGGCCCCCAGATTCATGCGCTTGAGCTCGGCCGAGGCATAGTCGACCGCGGCTATCGCCTTGTGCACAGTCGCACGGTACGCCCCGAACTCCTGGCCGAGCCGGATAGGAACCGCGTCCTGAAGATGCGTGCGTCCGGGCTTGACCGCCTGGCTGAATTCGACCTCTTTGGCCGCCAGCGTGCCAGCAAGCAAGATCAGTGCCGTCCTCGATCTCTCCCAGCCCCGCAGAAGGGCGAGCCGGGTCATGGTGGGAAACGCGTCGTTGGACGACTGAGACATATTCACGTGGTCGTTGGGATGGACGGGCCGGTAAGAACCGCGCGATCCACCCAGTAACTCGTTCGCCCGGTTGGCCAGCAGCTCGTTGGCGTTCATGTTGTGAGAGGTGCCGGCACCGGCCTGGAACCGGTCCACGACGAACTGGTCGAGCCATCTCCCTTCCCCTAGGATCTCGTCGGCAGCCGAGACTATGGCGCGGGCCAGCTCCTCCGCGAGGCGTCCCGTCCGAAGGTTGGCAAGAGCAGCCGCCTTTTTGACGATGACGGTGGCCCAGACGAGGTCCGGATGGGGTCCCTGGCCGCTGATAGGGAAGTTCTGCAGCGCGCGCTCGGTCTGGATACCGTAGAGCGCGCCTGACGGCACCTCCAAAGGACCTAGCGAGTCCTGCTCGATTCGACCGCCCATAGTCAGACCTCCCCCCGGCGCCTCGCCGCGCCCGTCACTCGCGCACCTGCAACATCACCTTGAACCGTCCGCCCACATCTTCCGGATCGAGAAGCGCAGCCAGAACTGTGGCCTCCCGGTCGATGTCCAGCGAGGTGGACGCCGCCTTCCGGGCCCGGTCCAACTCCACTTCTGCTCCTGCGCCGCGCAGGAATTCCGCGACGGTCACGTACAGCACAGTCTCGAACCCCAGTGCCGTCCCGTGCATGTCCAAAGCGCGAAAGTCGACATCCGCCGTCAAGTCCTGATGACTGACGCGAGCACACAGGTCGCTCGTGACCTGGTGCCGGAAATAGCCCCGCAAGGTCCGTCCGTGCGGGACCTCGCCCGGCTGCGAACGGCAGGGTCCGCACGCATCAGCATCATGGATACCCGCCAGCCAGTCCCCATAGTCGATGGTGACGAGGCAGACCTCTCGGGCCACCGACGCCGCCTCCCCGAGGAGGACCTTGGTCGCCGGGCGCAGCTCAATCACGCCGTCACGCGTGAGGGGCCGCAGAGAAGCCGCATCGGTCGTGCCAAAGAGCGACTCCAATTCCTCTCGAGCTGCACGAGTCACCTCGCCCCACTCCTGGACGCACAGGTACCTTGTGACACCAGCCGAGTCAGCGGCGCCATCCGCGCCAGCGGCGCAAGTCGTGTCAGCGGCGCCATCCGCGTCAGCGGCGCCATCCGCGCCGACCCCGTCGGCCGCGTTGGACTTCACGGGCACCACCTTCACCCACGCTTCGCGTACGGCCGGACCGCTCACGTCAACCAGGTGGACCGGGAACGCGTCCAGGAATTCATTGCCGAAGACCACCGCGGACCCAGAAGCCGGCCCGTCTCCATCCCGGCCGGCAAGTTCCCCGAGACCGCGCGCCCACATCACCCGCCACCCATGCCGCATCGCCCTTTGCAAAGCTGAGCTCTGCCTGCACCTGAGTTTTTCACCTATCTCGACGATCGAGTACACGATTGCGTCGC
>JADGPI010000028.1 GCA_017882525.1 Thermoleophilia bacterium | reverse complement strand
AGGCCCCCGGCGAAGACCATCGCCGAGTAAACGACGCCTGCGTGCCAGTGCGGGAAACGGCTGCAATGGCCGCTGATCAGAGGCCAGATGGCGGACGCGGCCAGGCCGGCGACGAAGACGATCAACATCGAAACCGCTTGAGTTGGCGACAGGGCAATAACAACACACAGCACGGTGAACAGGGAACCGAACCAGAGGACGAGATATGGTCCCCGGAATCGCTTGAGCAGAGGGATGACGCCCAGCCGCCCGATCAGTTCACCGATCCAGAAGCTAGTGACGGTCAGGCCCGCCCACATTGCTCCCGAGCCGAACAAGCCCTGCTCGAACTTCGGGAGCCACACCCCAAGGGTCGACTCGGCTCCCACATAGAGGAATCCAGCGGCAGCGATGAAGCCGAGCAGTCCGGGGCTGAATCCCCAAACCTCTTTGATTTGTCGCAGCCGCAGGTTCTCTCTTCTCGGGATGTCGCGAAGGCGTGTGCCGGCAGTGACCAGAGCAAGCAGCAGTGAGAGGCCGCCTTCGCCTACCAGTATCCACCTCCAGTTGCTTCCAGTGCCCATTAGCGCGCCGACCGCCCAGGGGGCGATGACCATGCCGAGGGCGAAGAACGAAACCACAAGTGTCATGGCCCGTTCGGTCCCCTCCCGGACGTGTGCGCTCACCCACATCCCCGATATCGTCATGGGCATGGCAGCCGCCAGCCCGACCAGGACGTAGAAGCCGAAGAACGACCAGAGGCTGTGCGACAGGAGCCCGGCTCCGGCGAGGCCGGCGGCCTGAACGACGTAGGCGACGACCAGAGTCCGTTTGACTGGGATATGAGCCAACAAGAAATTGAGTAGGAGAGCGCCGAGCGCCCGCCCGACGAAGAATCCCATCGCTATGAGGCCGCCACGAGATAACGGAACATTGAAATCCTTCATGACAGGAAGAAGGAGCGGCCCTATGGTGACCACCACCACTCCGGCCAGGAACTGAGCTTGGCACAGCGGCGCGAGTACACCCGGCCGGAGGCGGTGAGGCTGTGGCGCGGACGTTGTTGCCGCCACGACGGGACCTACTTGCCCCGGGCCAGCTTGGCAGGTTCCAAGACTTCCTCAAGTACCCTTTCGACATCTACCATGGAGTCGTTCCTCCTTCACTGCGCTCAAGCGCTAGTTCAGAACCATCAATAACTTACGTGGACGCAGCGTCGGGTTCCATGTCCGAGATACCACTGTTTGACATACCTGACCCTCAGCCAGACTGTCGTAGTGCGGTCTTCCCGCTGAAAACGTCCCAATGGGCTATCGCCTGCGCGGTGAAATGCTCGTCCAGCTCTAGTCCATGGCAGAACCGCCTCATCCGTTCCGCTGCGATCACGGCGGGAGCCAGAACCGAAGTACCACATCGCAGGCACTCAGCCAAGGGCGAGTCTTCGCATGCGAGTCCATCCATGAACCTGGCATGCACCTCTTTGGTAAGTGCTTCGATTGCTTGGGTAAGCTCGCTGTTCCGCTACAAGAGCGTTTTGATGTCGTCGGTGTTTGCCTCGGTGCGCGACTAGTCCGACCTCTTGGCCGCGATCAGAGCGGCGGCCGCCCGGGCGCTCGTGAAGGTTGGGGACCGAGGAGTACGTCGGCCGACGCCACAGGCTTCGAACTGGCTGGTATGACCCAGCACCATATCCCGATGGTGACGGTGCTTCCGAGACCCCGCTAAGTCTCGACCGGTGAGCTCCGCCCAGCTAAGTAGCGCGGGAAGACCCCGGGGCAAGCCGCCGTCGACCCCTAGGATTGTCTGTGTTAACTGAGACTGGCCGTGCTCTTGACCGCCACCAGTTCCCCGAGGCCGATGGGAACAACCAGCGCTATCAGTTCAGGGTGGCTAAGAGCGATCTCCCGAAATCCGGCAAGTTTCGCTTCGCTCGAGATGAGGTTATCGGCGACCAGCAGTCCGCCGAGCCGAAGAGCCCGGACGGCCGGCTCGAGCAAGCCTTCGTAAAGGTCTTTCTCGATGTCAATGAAGACAAGGTCTGCGCTCCCAGAGAATCGGCTCAGCCCCACAAGCGCGTCCTCTTGGCGAAGCTCGATGATCTCCGCGTGCCCGGCTTCCGCGAACGAGTGAAGTGCACGCTCCACTTTCCCGGGCGCGATCTCAAAGGTGATCACCCGGCCTCCGATTGCGCGGGCGGCACTTGCGAGCCAAAGGGTGGAGTAGCCGCCGGAAGCTCCGCACTCAACGATCGTCTGGGCATTGGCGGCGAGGGCGAGGATCTGAAGGAACTGCCCCACCTCGGGGGTGACTGAGCGCAAACGGTCGAAGAACGGCGTTCCATCTGTCCGGTCCTTCGCGGATTGCTGTTCGAGCTCGTGCATCACAGCGAGAGTCTGAGCGGACAGCAGGTCCATGACAACCTCCGGACGTTTGCCTGTATGGGCGGCAGGGGGGTAAGGGAGACGTGATAAGACTCAAGCACGTCGACTCCCTTCTCGAACAACGGTCCATTTCTACCCTGCCAAGCAAATCTGGTCAAGGCCAACTCCAGTGGGATGGCACGACGAGGTCATCGTGTCCCTTTCCGTGGGGAGGTTGCTGGCTCGGCCGTGACTATCGCTATGGCGAAGGTTTGGATCCCAAGCAACACGGTCACGCGTCGGAGCACCTTACTGCGGGCGCTCTTTCGCTAACGCGGCATTCGAAGTCAAGCCCCGGGAACTGGAAGGCGAAGAGGGCTCTTGGCGCTCCCTTTCATCGGCGCCCCCGAGAAGGTAGCGAGAGATGAATACGTTCTACCGTCCGGAGGTAGGGGTGGACCATGCGACAAATCGAATCATTGGGGCCGAACGCAGGCCGGCACGGGCTCTGATGTTGTCATGGCCCCATCCTCCCAAGACTTGGAGCCTCCGGCAAACCCGAGGCGGTTCAGCGGATCACTGGCCGCCGTGCGTCGGTAGAGCCAGCAGATAAGATAGAAGAAGAGTCCCGCGCTGCCTCCCTGAAGAACCAGT
>JADGPI010000003.1 GCA_017882525.1 Thermoleophilia bacterium | reverse complement strand
CCTGCTGATCACCTCGGCGGCTTGAGCTTTGGGATCGTCCACCATGGTCATATCACCGCCTCCTGGCTGTCTCGCTTGGTGCAGGGCCCGGACGCCGACATGATACGGCATCTCGGCCAGGAACCGCGGCCGAGTGCCAGGGGGGCCCAGGGGCGGAGAGGAACGTGTAGGATGACAGCGGTGGCTTCACCGGGCGGCCACGTGACGCGACAAGACGGGGTGGGCGGCGGATGAGGGCGGGGAGATGAGGGCTAGAGGTGCAGCGCTGGCGGGCTCCGCCGTTCTCCTTTGCCTTGGCTTCCTGTTGACCATCCTCTTCATGGGGTTCTGGCCGGGAGCCGTGGGTGCGGAACCTACCAGCACCCAGCCGTGGGCCGTTGGCTCGGCCGCCACCTCGCCCCCGACCACTTCCGCGCCGGCACCGGCTACCACGACCACTTCCGCGCCTGCAGCGGTGCCCCCACCCGCTGACATCTCCGAGGCGGCCGCTCCGACGATCTCTCTGGACCCCATCGGCAGCGGGTGGCCCTCGCTTTCACGTGTCATCGACCGCGGTCCCGGTGGCCGGCGCTGGGTCGCCCTGACCTGAGACGACGACTACAACCCCGACCTCACCCTGTCTGTGCTTCGCACTCTCCGTCTGACGGCAACCCCGGCTACCCTCTTTCTCACCGGAAATGCAAACTTGGCCAGCCAGGAGATCGTAGACACAATCGCCCGCGACCCACTGCTGGAGGTGGCCGACCATGCGGGTCACCATGTCGATCTCACCGAGCGCGACACCGCTTTTCTCAAGGAGAACATAGGCGGGGGAGTGGAGTCGTATCGGCAGATGACCGGTGCGCACACTTCTTTCTTCTTTCGTCCGCCGGGCGGGCATTTCAATCCACAGGTGCTGGCCATCGCAGCCCAGAAGGGCTTTCTCGACACCGTGACCTGGGATTCCAGCCCCGGCGACTATCTGGGGCCTAGCGCCGCGGCCATCGTGGCGAACATCATGTCAACCATCCGTCCAGGCCGCATCGTCCTGCTCCACTTCAACGCACCGAACACCGCGAACGCTCTTCCCCAACTCATCCGCTCGATAAAGGCTCGCGGCTACAAGCTGGTGACCCTGTCGCAGTTGCTCAAGGGCAGCCGGGCCTTCTACGACGTGCGCCCCGACGATCCGGCATACGACGCGGTGAGCTACATGAGCCGCACCGGTCTGCTTCGCGGATTCCCCACCGGCGACTACGGCGCCATGGAAGGTCTTTCTAGGCAAGATCTTGCCCGCGCTCTCGTCCTGGGCCTCGGGCTACATACCACGGAAGTCGACACCAGCCACCCCACCTTCGCCGACGTCCTACCTCCCACCAGCGACACCGCCGACGGGAGCGGCAGCCAGATGGCACGCTTCGACTACATCGAGGAAGCGGTGGCTCACGGGCTCATGCAGGGAGGCAAGGGCAGTGACGGCCAGGCGTTGTTCTGGCCGAAAGCGACCGTGCGAAGGATCGACCTGGCTCTGGCTGTGGCCAAGGCGGCTGGCCTTCCGACCTCGCCGCCGACCATGCCGGGCGCCACGACCACTACCTCGACGATCACGCTACGGTTCACCGACGTGCCTGCGCAGGCGCAGCAGGCGGTGGCGGCCGTCGTGGCGGCCGGGTTCATGAGCGCCGACGGCGACACCTTCCGACCGTACGACCCGGAGAGCCGCGGTCACGCGGCGCGCGTGTTGCTGCGGCTGTTCTCGGCGCTGGGGCTGGCTCAGAAGTAGGTCGGCCGCCGAGCGGCCGCTGCCTTTGCCGCAGCGCTAGCAGACCGGCGAGCGTTTCCCCAGGTCGAAAGCTCTCATGTTGGCGTCCACCGTCTTGGGCGGCACGACTCGGCGGATGATGGTCTCCCAGGTCTCCGCAGCGAATGGCAACGTACAAGAGACCGCCCCCAGCATCACCACATTCACGGATTTGACCGACCCGGCTTCCTCCGCTAGCGCGTTGGCGTCTACGGCGTGGACGCGGGGCCAGGCGGCCTTGATGCGCTCGTCGATGTCGGCGGGGTATTCCGCCAGCCCCGCGGCCACCGGGCTGGGGTTCACTCGCAAGGTGTTATAGACGACAAGGCCGCCCGGTCGCAGCCAGTGGACGTAGCGGAGCGCTTCTAGTGCTTCAAACGACAGCAGGATGTCGGCAGTGCCGGGGGTGATGAGCGGCGACCAGACTTTGCCCCCGAAGCGCAGGTGGCTCGTCACGCTGCCCCCGCGCTGGCTCATGCCGTGGACCTCGCTCTGCTTGACGTCGTACCCCTCGGCCATGGCGGCCTGGCTGAGGACATAGCTGGCAAGGACGACTCCCTGGCCGCCCACGCCGGAGATGAGCAAGTTAGTGGTGGGGCCCGACCCGGTGGCGGACTGCGGCGCGCCTTGCTCGGCGGAGCTCACGAGGCCCCCTTTTCGCCGGCCGCAATGTCTCCTGGGGCCGACGCGACAGCTGGGGGCGCCGGGCTACCCGACGCGACGCCTGGGGCCGGCGCAGCTCCAGGCGCAACGATCGCCTCGAACCGGCAGAGCTGAGCGCAGATGCCACAGCCGTTGCATTGGTCGGCGAGAATCCGCACCTTACGGCCGCCCTCTGCGTCGTTGATCAGACTGAGAGCGATGCATCCGGCCTGGAGGCAGCGCTTGCAACCGTTGCAGAGGTCGGCGTCGACGGACCAGGGCTCTCGCTTGATCTTGTACTCGAGCACGCATGGTGACTTTGCAATGACCACGGAAGCCTCGTTCGCCGCCAGCTCCTCGCGCAGCACGCGCTCCACCTCGGTCATGTCCAGAGGGTCGATCTCGATCACCCGGTTGATTCCGAACCCGCGGCAGATGGTCGGGATATCCGCCACGGGAGCCGGTCGGCCCATGAGGGTCTTGCCGGTGCCGGGGTTCTCCTGGCCGCCGGTCATGCCGGTGGTGCGGTTGTCCAGGATGATGGTGAGAGTGCGGCCGCCGTTGTAAGCGATGTCGAGGAGCGGGGTGAGGCCCGAGTGGAAGAAGGTGCTGTCCCCGATGACGGCCACCGACTTGGTGCGCAGGTCCAGCTTGGCGCCTTCCGCCGGTGGTGCCATGACTTGTCCCATCCCGTGGGCGATGCTGATGCTCGCTCCCATGCAGACGCACGAGTTCATGGCCTCGAACGGCGGCAAGGCGCCCAGCGTGTAGCAGCCGATGTCGCCGCTCACGAACACCTTGAGCTTCTTGAGGACGGTGAACACGCCGCGGTGCGAGCAGCCCGGGCATAGGGTCGGGGGACGGTTGGGGAGATCGTCGTCGACCGGTCGCGGGACCGGGATCAGGTCGGTGTTCACGCCTGGCGCATCGTCGGCCGCCAGCGCCCGGGCGATGAGGCCGGGGTCGAACTCGCCGCACAACGGCAGCATGTCTTTGCCCCCGTCGACCCGTATGCCCATGAGTTCGATGAGCTCCTCCAGGAAGGGGTCAAGCTCCTCCACCACATACAGCTTCTCCACGCTCTCGCGGAAATCGGCGATGAGCCCGGCCGGCAGCGGGTAGGTGAGCCCCAGCTTGAGGAAACTGGCCTGGGAAAAGGCTTCCCGGGCGTATTGGTAGGCGGCGCCGCTCGCGATGATGCCCACGCGAGAGTCACCCATGTCCACCTGGTTGAGAAGCGTGGTTTCCGCGTACTCGGCCAGGTCGAGGAGGCGTTGCTCCACGATCGGGTGGCGCTTGATGGCGTTCGAGGGGAGCATCGTGTACTTGTCGGTGGCTTTCTCAAAGATGGTGATGGGCGCCAGTGCCGGGCGGTCTCCCAGTTCCACGAGGCTTTTCGAGTGAGCGATGCGCGTGGTAGTGCGGAAGAGCACCGGGGTGTCGAACCGCTCGCTGAGCTCGAAGGCTATCTTGAGAAAATCCTTGGCTTCGGCGCTGTCGGCGGGCTCGACGAGCGGCAGTTTGGCGAACTTTGCGTAGTTACGGTTGTCTTGCTCGTTCTGGGAGGAGTGCATGGCGGGGTCGTCCGCGGTGACCAGCACCAAGCCGCCCTTGACGCCGGTGTAGGACGCGGTGAAGAGGGGATCGGCCGCCACGTTGACGCCCACGTGCTTCATGCACACCAAGGCGCGGGCGCCGGCCATGGACGCCCCCAGGCCCACTTCCATGGCCACCTTCTCGTTGGGCGACCACTCGCTGTAGATGTCCTTGTAGCCGGCGACGGCCTCGAGGATCTCGGTGCTGGGCGTACCGGGGTAGGCGGCAGCCAGTCTGACCCCGGCTTCCCAGGCGCCGCGGGCGATCGCTTCATTCCCGGACAGGATCTCGCGCATCGGCACTCCTTCGGATCGGGCTGCGCCCCAGCCCCTTCTAGAGGCGCGGACGGCCTCGTACGTGCTCGGATGTTTTTACCAGATTTTGCCGAGGGCTGCTTGAGCGGGTGGGCGCCTTGGCCGGCCCCTGAGCCGGGCTCGCTGGCTACACCGTGGTAAACTCTTGAGGCGCACAGAACAGGTGCGTTGCCGCGGGCACTGCGGTGTTCTCCAGCAATCCGCCTACCTCCACGACTCTCACCCGGTGAGTCAACCGGCTCATGGAGAGGCATAGGCCTTGATTCCCTCGCCTATGCGCCCGTGATCCGCGTTTTGGGCCTCTCGGCCACTGCCCTTGGCGCTTAGTCGTACGCGCACGAAGCGCGTGGCCAGGAAGAGGAACAAGAATGCCGAACCAGCAACAAAGCTCGCATCCCGCCAGGATCGCGGTGATAGGCAACTACATCCCACGACGCTGCGGTATCGCCACGTTCACCACAGACCTTGCGGAATCCTTGGCGGCCGAGGCCCCAGGAAGCGAGGTGTGGGCGGCAGCCATGAACGACGTGCCCGAAGGATACCCCTATCCGAGCAGGGTGCATTTTGAGATGAACGAGCAAAACCGCGGCGACTATCGACTAGCGGCGGAGTTCCTGAACATAAACGGGATCGAGGTCGCGAGTCTGCAGCACGAGTATGGCATCTACGGCGGGTCCGCGGGCGGTTTCATCCTCGAGCTCATAGGCAGGCTGCGGATGCCTGTCGTGACCACGCTTCACACGGTGTTGAAGGATCCCACCCCGGATCAGATCAAAGTGACGTCGGAGATCGCCCGTCTCTCGGCGAAGCTGGTGGTGATGAGTCGCCGGGCGGCCGGCTTCCTTCGCGACATCTACCAGGTGCCGGAAGAGAAGATCGCGTTCGTCCACCACGGGATCCCCGACCTCTCCTTCGTAGACCCCAGCTACTACAAGGACCAATTCGGAGTAGAGGGCCGCACCGTCGCCGCCACTTTCGGGTTGCTCTCGCCCAACAAAGGCATAGAGCACATGATCGCCGCCATGCCCGAGATCGTGAAGAGCCACCCCGAGTTCATCTACCTGGTGCTGGGCGTGACACATCCCAACGTGAAGAAACACGAGGGTGAGCGATATCGCACGTCGCTTCAGCGCCTAGCCGCCAAGTTGGGCATCTCCGAGAACGTCCGGTTCCTGAATCGGTTCGTCGATATCGAGGAGCTGTGCGAGTTTCTCGGGTGCGCTGATGTGTACGTCACCCCCTATGGGAATGAGGCGCAGATCACGTCGGGCACCTTGGCATACGCCATGGGCAGCGGCAAGCCCGTCGTTTCCACGCCCTATTGGTACGCCGATGAGATGCTGGCGGAGGGGCGCGGTGTGATCACGCCCTTCGGCGACGCGGAATCGCTCAGCGCCAACGTCCTCGGCCTTCTGGACGATCCGGTACGCCGGCACGCTATTCGAAAAAGGGCCTACCTGTTCACCCGCGACGCCGTGTGGAGCAAGGTCGCGCGGGAATACTTCAGGGTGTTCGCGGAGGCCAAAGAGCGCGGTCAAAGACAGCCGACCCGGCGGTTCCGGCCCCGGGCGGTCCTCCCAGCCACCGCGCCGTTGCCCGAGATCAATCTCGAGCACCTGCGCCGGATGACCGACACCACGGGCCTTCTGCAGCACAGCAAATTCAACATACCCGACCGCGCGCACGGCTACTGCACCGACGACAACGCCAGGGCTCTCGTGCTTGCCGTGTCCGCCCAAGACCTGCTATCCCGAGATGAGGGTCTCGCATCGATGAGCGCGTGCTATCTGGGCTTCTTGGCTCACGCGCTCAATCCTGGTACGGCGCGCTTCCGCAATTTCATGTCGTACGACAGGCAGTGGGAGGAGGCCGAAGGCTCGGAGGATAGCCAAGGCCGCGCGCTGTGGGCTCTCGGAGTCACGGTCGCGCGCGCTCCCGACAAAGGCCAGCTGGCGGCGGCCACCTCGCTGTTCAACCGGGCGCTCCCAGCTGCGGAGACTTTCAAGCACCTTCGCGCCATGGCCCTGGCTCTGATCGGCATCAACGCCTACCTGGGTAGGTTTGCCGGCGACAGCGGAGCGAAGCGGGTCGCAAGGATGCTTGGGCGACGAATCCTCCGGGACTTCCGGCGGAATGCCACCGCCGATTGGTATTGGTTCGAGGACATCCTCACCTACGACAACGGGAAACTTGCCCAAGCTCTGGTCGTGACAGGCACCTTCCTCGAAGACGTGAAGATGGTGGAAGTGGGTGTCAAGGCTCTTGAATGGCTCACCGAGGTGCAGTCCGCGGACGGCATGTTCCGGCCCGTGGGTAACGATCGCTGGTATCGAAGAGGCGGCCACCGGGCGCGGTTCGACCAGCAACCGATCGAGGCGCAATCGATGATCGAAGCGTACGCGGCGGCGTATGCCGCCACTGGGGAGACTCGGTGGGCAGATCTTGCCGACCAGGTGTTCCAGTGGTTCCTGGGCCAGAACGATCTTGCCGCCCCCTTATGGGACTCGAGCACTGGGGCTTGTCACGACGGCCTCGGACCGGAGGGTCCCAATCTCAACCAGGGCGCGGAATCGACCCTGGCCTGGCTCCTCTCGCTGACCGACATGTACAAACTCCGTGCCGCGCACGCGGGCCGGCCTTCGGCGCCGTTGGAAGCGGTGGGCGGCAAGAACGATGACTTGCGAAAGGGCGTCCTGACTTGAGCTCGAACCTGAAGGACCTGTTCACCCGGTATCTGGGCAATCCCGTCTTGTCGGCGAAGGACATCCCATACACAGTCAACTCCGTCTTCAATGCCGGGGCGGTGAAAGTGGGCGACGACAGTCTCCTCCTGATGAGGGTCGAGGACAGGCGCGGACTGTCCCACCTTACTGTCGCTCGCAGCCGGGACGGTTTTACGGGCTGGCAAGTCGACCCGCGCCCGACGCTCCCCGCCGACCCGGTGGGCCATCCCGAGGAAGTCTGGGGGATCGAGGATCCTCGCATCTGCCGCATGGAGGGGGAGGAGCGCTGCATCATCTCCTACACGGCATACTCCAAGGGGGGCCCGCTCGTATCCCTCGCGACTACTGAAGACTTCAAGCATTTCGTGCGCCTAGGGCCGGTGATGCCGCCGGATGACAAAGACGCGGCACTCTTCCCGGTGCGTTTCAAAGGCCGGTACGCCATGATCCACCGGCCGGCGGCGACCATGGAGGGCCTCGGGTGCCACATGTGGCTTTCTTACTCGCCGGATCTGAAACATTGGGGAGACCATCAGATAATCCTGCGGGCGCGTCACGGCGGCTGGTGGGATGCCAACAAGATCGGGCTCTCTCCTCCGCCCTTGCGCACGTCTGAGGGATGGCTGGTCATGTATCACGGGGTCCGGGTGACCATCTCCGGGGGCATCTATCGTCTGGGGCTGGCCCTGCTCGACCTCGACGACCCGGGCAAAGTGTTGCTGCGGGGCGACGAGTGGGTGCTTGCGCCTGAGGAGTCGTACGAACGTGAGGGCGACGTGCAGGACGTGGTCTTTCCCTGCGGCTGGATCGTCGAAGGCGACGACCTGCGGCTCTATTATGGCGCGGCCGATACCACCATGGCCGTGGCGACGGCGAAAGTCAGCGAGCTGCTCGAATGGCTTCATCGGCACTCGGAAGACTGCGAATGAACGATCGTGAAAGTGGACCGAGATGAGAATAGCGATGCTCTCGCCCGTGGCCTGGAGGACGCCTCCTAGAGATTACGGGCCCTGGGAACAGGTGGTCTCCGTGCTCACCGAAGGGCTGGTCAAGCGCGGGGTAGATGTCACCCTCTTCGCCACCGCGGACTCGGTCACCACCGCCAGGCTGCATGCCGTGGTGGCCCGTGGCTACGAGGAAGACAGCACGCTGGAAGCCAAGGTCGGAGAATGCCTCCATATCGCCGAAGTATTCGAGCATGCCGACGAGTTCGATCTCATCCACAATCATTTCGACTTTCTCCCGCTCGCCTGGTCGAGGCTCACTACGACGCCGGTGGTGACGACGATCCACGGCTTCTCCTCGGCCCGCATCCTCCCCGTCTACCGCAAGTACGACAGCGGGTGCTACTACGTCTCCATCAGCAACGCGGATCGGGCCCCCGGACTCGATTACGTCGCGAACGCCTACCACGGCATCGACCTCAAGCGTTTCACCTATCGGGACAAACCAGGTGACTATCTTCTATTCTTCGGCCGGATCCACCCGGACAAGGGAGCGGCTGAGGCCATCGAGATCGCGCGGCGCGCGGGCCGGAAGCTGGTGATGGCCGGGATAATCCAGGATCAAGAGTATTACCGCGAGAAGGTCGAGCCTTTCCTGGATGACACAGTCGTGTATTTGGGCAGCGTCGGGCCTCCGAAGCGCGACAAGCTATTGGGTGGCGCCTGCGCGCTGCTCCACCCCATCAGTTTCGCGGAACCGTTCGGCCTCTCTGTGGTGGAAGCCATGGCGTGCGGGACTCCAGTGGTCGCGTTCGCCAAGGGGAGCATGCCCGAGGTCGTGGTTGACGGCAAGACTGGCTTCCTCGTGAACACGGTCGACGAGGCCGTCGACGCCGTGGCTAGGTTGTCGGAACTCGACAGAGCCGCGTGTCGAGCGCACGTCGAGGCGCACTTCACGGCCGATCGGATGGTCGACAGGTACATGGAGATCTATCGAGACGTTTTGGAGCGCTCGCGGAGAGAAGACCAGCGACCCTGGGGCTTCTACCGAGTCCTCGAGGACTCACCGCGGCATAAGGTGAAGCGCATCCAGGTACATCCCGGGAAGCGACTTAGTCTGCAGCGACACAAGCGCCGGTCGGAGCATTGGACCGTGGTGGAAGGCAAGGGGCTGGTGACCCGTGGCGGCGAATATCGCTCGGTCGTGCCCGGAAGCTCAGTCGACATCGACAAGGGCATGATCCATAGGATTGAGAACCAGGGGCCCGAGCCTCTGGTGTTCATCGAGGTGCAGCGCGGAGACTACCTTGGCGAGGACGATATCGAGCGGCTCGAGGACGACTTCGGCCGGGTAGGGACGTCGGGTGCCTGCTAGGACTCCCGGTGCGGCTGCCCGGAAGGACGACCAGATCATCCGTCGTTACAGCGGGAACCCCATCCTCACTAAGGACGATGTTCCGTATCCCGTGGCTACGGTGCACAACGCTGGGGCGGTCAAATTCGAGGGCCGCTACCTGCTGCTGTTCCGCTCTCACCGCCGCAACGGCCGGTCGGTGATCGGGCTTGCCGAGAGCGACGACGGCTTCACCTTCAAAGCGAGGTCGGAACCGTTCTTGGTGCCGGCAAGCGCTGGGGTCTTCGCCGAGTACGAAGAGTGGGGCGTGGAGGACATGCGGGTCTGCGAGCTGGGCGGAGAGTTCCTGCTCACATACTCGGCCTACTCGCGGCACGGGGTGCGGGTGGCGCTCGCCCGGACCAGCGACTTTCGACACATCGAGCGCGTCGCTCTTATCACGCAGGCCGACTCGCGAAACGTGGTGCTCTTCCCTCGACTCTTCGATGGCCGGTACGCGAGGTTAGACCGTCCACATTCCGAGATCGATCCCTGGAGCATATGGATCAGCTACTCGCCGGACCTCGTCCACTGGGGCGATTCTCGCGTCGTGATGAAGCCCGTGGGCTACCACTGGGACCAGATGAAGATAGGGCCGGGAGCCACCCCGATAAGAACAAGCAGAGGTTGGCTCCACATCTATCACGGGGTCTTTCCCACCATGGATGGCTCGGTCTACCGGCTGGGCGTCGCCCTGCACGACCTGGAGGATCCCTCCAAGGTGCTGGGGGTGGCCGACGAATGGATCCTCGAGCCCGAGGACCCCTGGGAACGAGTGGGCTACGTCCATAACGTCGTGTTCTGCTGTGGAGCGGTGCCGGAGGACGACGGGACGATCAAGGTCTACTGGGGTGGGGCCGACACCGTGATGTGTGTGGGGACGGCTCGTGCCGACGACCTCGTGGATCTCTGTCTGGAGGGCTCCCGGCCGCCCATGTGATCTGGGGCCCGGCACCGCCTGTCCGGAACCAGCTATCAAAAGTAGTTCTTCCTCCAGAACACCACCGCGAACGCCGCAGACCACACCACTGATATGCCGACCGTGACCCAGAACGCATGGATCGAGTCGGCGAATGGGACCTTCACGTTCATCCCATAGAAGCCGGCCACAAGAGCGGGAATCGACAGGATGATAGTGACCGAAGTAAGGAATTTCACTGCCCGGTTCAGGTTGTTCGAGATCACCGAGGCAAAAGCATCCATCATGCCCGTAAGAATGTCCGTGTAGATTCTGGCCATCTCTAGAGCCTGTCTGTTCTCGACGATCACGTCCTCGAGCAGCGCCTCGTCCTCCTTATACAGTTTCACCGCGCTCGTGCGCAGGAGCTTCTGGAGCACGGCCTCGTTGGACCTCAGCGACGTGTGGAAGTAGACCAGGGATTTCTGCAGCGTCAGCAAGTCGAAGATCTCCCGGTTCTTCTGGGACTCGCGTAGCTCTCGCTCGATCTTGTCGGTCTCCCGGTCGATACGTCCCAGGTAGCGGAGGTAGAAGGCCGCCATCTGCTGGAGGATCTGCAGGTGGAAGCGAGTCTTCTTGAAAGTGGCGAAATCCGGAATGCCCCCTCGCTCGAACTCCTGGAGGATCGGGTTTGGTCTAAGGCAGGTGGTGATGAAGTAGTTCGGGTGAAAGAGCATCCCCAGCGGAATGGTCTCGTAACCCAACTGCGTGTCTGCACGGACGAGGATGGGGATGTCCACGATCACCTGGACCAGTTCCCCTTCTCGATCGATGCGGGATTTCTCCTCAGCGTCGAGCGGTCCCCGTAGGAAGTCCATGGGGATGCCGAGCTCGTCGCTGACCCGCTGCACCTCTTCGTCCGTGGGGTCTACCAGGTCTATCCAGGAGCCGGGCTCAAAGTGATCCACTCTCTGAAGACCGGTCTCGGTCGTCTTTAGGATGACAAGCACGACTCACCCCCTTCCACGGGATAGATGTGGGCGCCTGGGCATTTTCTCACGGACACGGCTCTCAGGCCTACAGGCGGGCGGCCCGAGCGGGGCCGCCAGTCAGCCTACCCTGCATACAACCCTGCATTGTTGTAGGCCCTGCCCCGCTTGTCTACAATGAGCAGTGTCATTCCGGGTGCACATCCTATTGTTCTTGCCGGTCGGTGTCATGCAAGCGCACTCCGGTTCATCCCGCGACCAAGGGGGGTCGTCTTGGACTTCTACCAAGGAAGGGTGCTGCGGGTCGACCTGACAGCCGGCACCGCCGCGGTCGAGCCCCTCAACATGGAGTGGGCCGAGCGCTACATCGGCGGGAAAGGGCTCCTCTTCCGCTATATGTGGGAGTACGTGCCCAAGGGCGTCGATCCGTGGTCGGCGGAGAACCCGGTGTTCCTCGTTACCGGGCCGTTCGCGGGTACCAGCGTGAGCACCGCTTCCCGCTTGGTGGTGGGCGCGAAGAGTCCGGTCACCGGCATCTTGGACGACAGTTACGTGGGCGGCTCGTTCGCCCCGGAGATGAAGTTCGCCGGCTACGACCTCATCATCATCACCGGGAAAGCTCGCAAGCCCACTGTGCTCTGGATCAAGGACGACAAGGTCGAGTTTCTCCCGGCTGAGGACAGATACTGGGGTCTCAAGACCTCTGAGATCGAAGCGACCCTCCGTGGCGACCTCGACAAGGACGCCAAGGTACTCTCCATAGGGCCGGCGGGGGAGAATCTCCTCCCCTGGGCCTGCCTCAGCACCGACCAGTTCCACAAGGCAGGCCGCGCGGGCCACGGGGCCCTGTTCGGCTCAAAGAACCTCAAGGCGGTGGCCATCCGCGGCACCGGCTCGGTGCATGTGGGCGACGCCAAGGCCTTCCTCGCCGACATCTTCCGCATCCACCAGGAGCACGTGCTCACCGATTTCAACCTGTGGGCCAACGAAGAGGGCACGCCCATCCTGGTCGACCCGGTGAATGGCGCGGGGGCCATCCCCACGCGCAACTGGTCGGCAGGGAGCTTCGAGGATATCGCCAACATCAACTCGGAAGCGTTCCAGAAAGTCAAAGTGGGCAACCGCGCCTGCTACCAGTGCGCCATCGCCTGCCGGCAAGTGCACGAGGCAGGCGGCGTGAAGGGTGAAGGCCCCGAATACGAGACCATCGCCCTTTGCGGTCCCAACTGCGGTATCGGCGACCTCGAAGCGCTCATGAAGTTCAACCACGCCTGCGACGAATGGGGTCTCGACACCATCTCCTCCGGGTCCGTCGTCGGCCTGGCCATGGACATGACGGAGAAGGGTATCGCCGACTTCGGCCTGCGCTTCGGGGAGCCGGAAGGGTACGTCGCGGCGCCGGTGCTCATGGCGAAGCGGGAGGGTGTCGGCGCGGAATTGGCGCTCGGCGCAAGGGCGCTGGCAGCCAAGTATGGCGTGCCCGACATGGCGATGGAAGCCAAGAACCTGGAGCTCCCGGGCTACGACCCGCGGGGCGCCTTTGGCATGAGCATCGCCTACGCCACCTCGGACCGGGGTGGCTGCCACATGCGTGCCTATCCCATCGCCGACGAGGTACTTGAGGGAACGAGGCCGGCCGACAGCATGGAAGGCAAGGCCGCCCAGGTCATCGGCGGCAACATCGACAACGGGTTCATCGGCCAGAATTTCAGCTCCATAAAGTTCAGCGGCATCTACTGCGACTTCTGGGCCGTCAATCCCGACCAGCTCTGCCAGATGTTCAAGCACGTCTGGAAGCGGGAGTTCACCGACGACGAGATCATGCTCATCGGGGAGCGCATCTGGAACCTCGGGCGTCTCTTCAATCTGCGCGAAGGTGTGGAGCCGGACAACCTGCCCCGGCGACTGTACGTGCCGGAGGAAGCGTTCAAAGATGGGCCCGCCGCCGGCAAATCCATCGGCGAACAGGGATTGAAGGACGGTATCCAGGAGTACTACGGGCTGCGCGGCTGGGATGAGAACGGCGTGCCGACCGAGGCCAAGTTGGCGGAAGTCGGCGTGGACGTCCGCCTCTAACGCTGCCCGACCGCACCGAAAGGGGCATCGATGCCACACGTGATGATAAGTAGCAAGAAGTGCACCGGCTGCCACATGTGCGAGCTGGCCTGCTCGGCATGGCACGAGGGCGCCTATCGTCCCTCGGTCGCCCGGCTCTTTTCGGAAGTGAACCCGACCACGGCCGCGATCAAAGGCCATACCTGTCTCCAGACCGCCTGCGCCAAGTGCCAGGAGGCGTGCCCGGAGGACGCTATCGAGCGGCACGAGATCGAGGTGCGGGCGTACGGGCTGGAACCGGCCAAGGGCTACGTGCTGGTGGTGAACGAAGACAAGTGCAACGACTGCGGGGCGTGCTACCCGGTGTGTCCGTACGGCGTCATCCACGAGCACCCCGACCGTAAGGTGGCCTTCAAGTGCGACCTGTGCGGCGGCGAGCCGCAATGCGTGGCCTTCTGCCAGAATCCGCATGTGCTCGCCGTGGAGGTGCGCCTGAGCAAGGCCGACAGGGCTTTCGCCGGGGCGGTGTCGTGACCAAAGCCCACGTCAAGTTGCCGGTGGGTCTGGCCGGTCCAGGAGGGCCGGCGCTGCTCGAGTGCGAGGGCGACACCGTGCGCGAGGCCTTGGTCGATTGCATCGCGAAGGAACCGCGTCTTCAGGGCCGTATCTTCCGGGACGACGGCGGGGTCTGGGCTGGGATATTCCTCAACGGGCGCAATATCCGGCAGTATCAAGGGATGGAGACGTCTCTGAGCGAGGGTGACGAGATACGGATCCTGCCCCCCATTGCCGGCGGATGAACGAGGAGGACGCATGCAGCGCTTGATCGTTGGGATCTCGGGAGCGTCGGGCACCATCTACGGCGTGCGGCTGCTGGAGGTCCTGCGGGAGATCGAGGTGGAGACCCACCTCATCCTCACCGAGGCGGGGCGCAAGGTGGCCGAGCTCGAGACCGGCTTCACGGGCACCGAGATCGAGGCCCTGGCGGACAAGGTCTATCGCAACAACGACCTGGCTGCTTCGATATCCTCCGGCTCCTTTGTGACGATAGGGATGGTAGTTGCCCCGTGCTCCATCAAAAGTCTTTCCACGATCGCCCATAGCTACAACGACACTCTGCTCGCCCGAGCGGCGGATGTGGTGCTCAAGGAACGGCGCAAGCTGATCCTGGTAGTGCGGGAGACCCCACTGCATCTGGGGCACCTGCGTCTGATGGAGGCGGTGACGGAGTACGGCGCGGAGATCCTTCCTCCCATGCCGAGCTTCTACCACCACCCGAAGACCATCGACGATATCGTCAATCACACGGTGGGCAAGATCCTCGATCAGTTCGGACTGGATCACCACCTGTTCCTTCGCTGGCCTGCCGGCGCCGAACGCCCGACTTCCCAGCAGGAATAGGCCGGTGACCGCGGGCGATAGCTCGGGGTTGGAAGCGGTGGCCCTGCGGACGCGGGTGGCCGAGTATCTGCAGGCGCATCACACCATGACCCTGGCGACGCTGGGCGCAGCCTCGGACGGTGCGACCGCGGGGCCAGGCCCCGGGCCCGGCCCGGGCGTCGCCGGGCCGGCGCCGCCGCTAGCCATCCCCCACGCCGCGAGCGTCTTCTACGCCGTCGACGACCGGCTGCGGCTGGTGTTCCTCAGCAAGACCTCCAGCCTCCACGGCGAACATATCGGTGGAAGCGCGCCGGTGGCCGTGACGGTCGCCGAGAGTTACGACGAGTGGGAGAAGATCCAGGGTGTGCAGATATGGGGGCAAGCCCGGCTTCTCAAGGGCGCGGCTAAGGCCGGCGCCCTGGCCCTCTACATATCGCGATTTCCCTTCGTGCGGGACATCATCAAGCGACCCTCGATGGCCGAGCTGATGCGGGGCGTCGGCGTATATCGAGTGGAGCCGGAGCGGGTCGCCTTCACCGATAACCTCACCGGGGTCTTCGGGCGCGAAGTGCTCGACCTGCGCTCGGGCGCAGCCGCCGGAAGTCCGCCGGGCGCCGGCGCCGAGCCGGTCGAGAAAGCCGCAGGCAATGGCTGAGCCACCGACGATGGATACTCGCCGCGCCACGCGCGACCTCGAGCGCCGCCGGAACCAGGCACGCCGCCGCCGTCTGCTCGTCCGCTGGCTGGTCGTGCTGGCCTGCGTGGTCGTCATCGTCGTGGCGCTTGTCTTCGCGTTGCACGGTTGCTCCGGCTCCGACGGGAGTGGAGGCAACGGCGATACGAGCGGCAAGACGACCACCACGAAGTCCGGCGGGTCGTCCACCACCGGGGGTGACGGCACTGCCACCACCGCCGACGGCGGCACAAGCACCACCGCAGGCGCCGACGCCGGCCTCCAGCCCGGTGACGTCCGGACTCCCGGTTCGTTCTACGGCTCCATCAACACCAAGTTCCAGGGCCTCACGATGTTCCGGGGCAACGGTTCCCGCACCTATTACGGCGAGGGGCCGCTTCCCACGAACCCGCAGATCCTCTGGCGGTTCGGTCCCATGTCGGGCATGTCCATGACCGAGGGCAAGATGAAGCTCTGGACCGGCACCGGCTGGACCGGCCAGCCTTCGGTCTTCGAGCGTGACGGCAAGACCTGGGTGGTGGTGGGCTGTTACGACAAGAAGATCCACTTCTTCAACGCGGACACCGGCAAGGAGATCATCCCGCCTTTCGTGGCCACAGACATCTTCAAAGGCTCCATCAACGTCGATCCCGACGGTTACCCCATCGTCTACATGGGGTGCCGCGACGGCAACTGGCGAGCCATCTCCTTCGACCGTGGCAAGCCGGTAGAGCTCTGGCGCTTGAACTACCGCGACACCAGTCCTGTTATCTGGAACAAGGACTGGGACGGCAATGTGGTCATCCGCAACGACTACGCCTTCATCCCGGGCGAAAACAGCCACTTCTTCATCGTGAAGCTCAATCGCGGTCACGACGCCAACGGGAAGGTTACGATGAATCCCAAGGTCGTGCTCGACTTCCCGGGGTGGACCGCGCAGGAGCTCAAGAACATCGGCGACAACGATGTGTCCATCGAGAACTCGCCCGCGTTGGTGGGCGACCGTTTGTATTTCTCAAATTCTGGCGGGCTTATCCACGGCCTGGATGTGAGTGCCACCCTCAAGAAACTGGCCCCGGGTGAAGCACCCCCGAGCGGCCGGGCCGCCTTCCCCGAAGTCTTCACCTACTGGGACGGCGACGACACCGACTCCACCATCGTGGTCGACGACGAAGGCTACCTTTACGTGGGCATCGAACTGCAGCGCTTCCTGCCTCGGGCGAAGCAGGTTGGGCAGATCATCAAGCTCGATCCGCGCAAGAACAAGCCCGGGGAGAATCCGCTGGTGTGGTCGGTCCCGGTGACCAAGAAGTCTAGCGACGGGCTGTCCGGCGTGTGGGCGACCGTGGCTCTCTACAAGGACATGGTCTACGTGCCTACCCACCCGGGGTCGCTGCTCGGCATCGACCGGGCCACCGGCAAGATCGTCTGGCAGAAGCCGTTCACCGAGCATGCCTGGAGCAGCGTGGTAGTGATCGACCACACTCTGGTCGTGGGCGACACCTCCGGTGTTCTCCATGCCTACGACGTGAGCGACACGCGGGTGAATCCGCCGGAGATCTGGAAGTTCAAGATCCCGAGCGGAGGGGCCATCGAGTCCACCCCGGCCGTGTGGAAAGGACGCATCTACGTGGGCGACCGGGACGGCTACTTCTACGCCCTGGGGGACAAGTAGACTTTCCGGCGCGAAGCTCGAGGCACCGGTTCTGGGCGCCGCGATATCTCCCGGCCGCCTTGCTGGGGGCGCACATGAGAAGGAGATCGGAGTTGGCCGAAGACATGACTGTGGGGAGAGCTGCGACCGGAAGCGGGCCCGGGCCGGAGGCCGCGGGCGGCACAGCACGCGGGCCGGGCGCCGCGATCAGGGCCGCCGGGTCCTTAGGCCCTTGGGGCCCGACGCCCGCGGATGAGATCGCGCGGCGGGTCAAGAAGGTGCAGGAGAATCTGGAGCGGGCCGGCATCGACCTGGCCATCATCGTCCAGAACGCCGACCTCTACTACCTCACCGGCACTATCCAGCAGGGGCAGCTGCTCCTGCCCGCCCACGGGGAGCCACTGTTCCTGGTGCGCAAGGACCTCGGGCGTGCCCGCGAGGAATCGCCGCTGGCCAATATCGCCGGCATCGCCAGCTTCAAGGAGCTGCCGGCCGCGGTGGCAGGCTTCGGAGTCGCACCGACAGCCGTCTTGGGGATGGAGCTTGATGTGATGCCGGTGAATGTATTCCGGCGGTACGAGCCGTTGTTTGCGCAGGCCACGATCCGCGATTGCTCTATGGCCATCCGGGACAGCCGCTCGGTGAAGTCGGAGCACGAGCTCGGGATCATGGCCGATGCCGCGGTGATAGCCGACCTGGCGGTGAAGACAGCCTCCGAGGTCCTACGAGAAGGCATGACAGAGGTGGAGCTCAGCGCCCGCTGCGAGACCACGATGCGGCTGGCAGGGCACCAGGGCCTGGTCCGTTTCCGGTCGTTCAACCAGGAGTGGGCCTACAGCCACATCTATGCCGGCCCGAGTGCGGCGGTGCCCAGCTTTGGCGACACGCCACTAGGCGGTCCCGGCGTGTCCGCGGCGGTGGCGCAAGGTTCCGGTTGGCGTCCCATCGGTAGGGGAGAGCCGGTCGTGGTGGACCTCGTCTGCTGTGCAGGCGGTTATTGTGTGGACCAGACACGCATCCTCTGTCTGGGGCCGCTCCCAGCCGATCTGCGTGAGGCCTACGGCGCATGCGTGGAGGCGCAAGATATCCTCAAACAGACCTCACGGACGGGCGTCGCGTGCGGCGAGATCTATCAGCGAGTGGTGGACCGCGTTGCCGAGCTCGGGTATGCGGACAAGTTCATGGGCGCCCCGCGCAACCAGATGCCGTACATCGCGCACGGTCTTGGCTTGGAGATCGACGAGCCACCCTACATCACCCGCGGGTCGGCGGCCCAACTCCAGACGGACCAGACTTTTGCCTGCGAACCGAAGCTCGTCTTCCCGGGTCGAGGGGTCGTGGGGATTGAAAACACATGGAGAGTCACGCCACTTGGCTTGACGTCGATTACTATCTCCGAGGAAGGCATCATCGAGCTCTAGACGATGCCCGAAGCGGCTCTCGTTCTGCTCATGAGATGACCTCGAGCGGTCGATACTCAGAGTGTGGAGAACGGGTACTCGAACGGAGGGACTCCTCGATTGACGGCCACCCCTAATATGTGGAAATGTCCCGGCTGTGGAGCTCCCATCACGCTGCCCCGGGAATGCGCCAGGAACGGGGATACGCCGCCCGACAAGAGGTTGGACCAATTGGCGCAAGCTCTATGTGGGTGCTGGGTCGTGACCATGCCGGAGAAGGGTATGGTCCGGCTCCTCGCGGTGATACTGGGAGGAAACCGCCGTCCTGGCAAGGTCTCGGCCAAAGACGCCAATGGGAAGAGCATGGTGGATCAGCCCTCGCGATCGTGAGCACGCGCTCGCGGCTTACGCATGCGCGGGTGCACCGGCCGCGGCCATGCCGCCCCTACCCTGGGCGGCGGTTTCTGTCTTAGAATCAATACGCTTCGTCTCATTCTCAAAAGCTCAACCCCAAGAAGGGGGTCGGATGAGCAATGATCGATGTGTCGCCTGCGGCTACGCCAAGCTTCCGCAAGCAACCGCGGCAGCCCAGGTCTATCAGATGCTCACTGTTGCCGTGCTCGTGGACAAGAAGAGTGATGTGATCGAGCGGGCGTCGGTGACATTGGTCACGCCGGTGGCCCGGGAGTTCGTG
>JADGPI010000200.1 GCA_017882525.1 Thermoleophilia bacterium | reverse complement strand
GGTAGGCCTTGGTGTAGTGCGGGCTGAGACTCGTGATCAGGTCGAGCATCGCCGGGAGCGAATCGAGCCGGTGATCCCCGTTCACGTGCTCGCCGTAGTACTGCACCATGAACAGGTAGTAGGCGTCCGCGATCGACGTGCGGAAGCTCGGCGAGAAGTCGGTGAAGAAGCTCGGCGACGGGATGAAGACCCGCGGGTTCGCGGGAGCCTTGGAGGGGCGCGTCGCCTGGTAGCCCACCACACCTGCGCCGCACGCCACGACGACGACGACGGCAAGCACCCGCCGCCACACGCTAGAACTCCTTGCGCCGGAAGACGGCGGCGGCGAATCCAAGTACGACGACCGAGTACGCCGCCAAGTACAGGAGCCAGAGCCCGATCTGCCCCCAGGCGATCGTCTGCTCTCCCACGGCGCCGGCCTTCACGTCCACCGCCGAGAAGTTCGGAATGACGACGTAGATGACCCACGACAGCGCCTCGGTGACCGGGTTCTTGCCGAGGCGGGTCAGCGCCAGCACGTTGTGGCTGAGCTGCCCCGCCACGAAGACGCAGATGCCGAGGACGCTCGCCAGGATGGCGGATCCGAGAGTCGAGAACAGGATCGTGACCGCCATGACCACGAGGAGCTGCGCGTAGATCATCAGCACGGCTACGAGGATCATCCCGGAGGGATGCTTCGAGAGGACCCACACGAGGGCGAAGAGGAACAGACCCATGGCCCCGATGACGATGGCCATCGTGGCAGCCAGGCCGAAAAACTTGCCCACGATGAAGGCCGGCCGGCTCACGGGCTTGGAGAAGAGGATGAACACCGTGCGCTTCTCCACCTCCTTGTGCACCAGGCCAGCGGCGACGAAGACCGCCACCACGAGGCCGAAAAACGTGACCGCGACGAGGCCGAAGTCGGTCATCATGCGGCCTTCCTCGCCGAGGCTGATGCTCCCCAGCCAGAGCCCGGCCACGATCATCAGGAGGGCGAACAGCACGATGACCGCGAGCACGCGGTCACGGATCGTCTCTTTGAACGTATTGACTGCGATCGCCCAGAGCTGCTTCACGCGGTCACGACCTTGATAAAGAAGTCTTCGAGCGTCGGCGCGTCCGCGAGCGCCTCCGGCACAGTCCCCCGCCAGATGACGCGTCCGGACTGCATGATGGCGATGTGCGTGCACAAGTCGTGGACGTCGCCGAGGATGTGTGAGTTGAACAGTACCGTCTTGCCGCGCTCGTGCAGCCGCTCGATGATGCGCTTGACCTCGACCCTGCCGATCGGGTCGAGCCCGGTCATGGGCTCGTCCAGCAGGACGAGCTCCGGGTCATTGATCAGCGCCTGCGCGATGCCGATGCGCTGCAACATGCCCTTGGAGTACTTGCGCAGGTGGGTGCCGGCCGCAGCCGTGAGGTCGACGTCCTCAAGCAGCGCAGCTACCTTGGCCCTGCGCGCCTCTCCCTCCAACCCGAAGAGGCGGCCGCAGAAGGTCAGGAACTCAGCGCCGGAGAGGTAGTCGTAGAAGTACGGGTTCTCCGGCAAGTACCCGACTCGCCCCAGACCGCCGACCGCCAAGTCGACGGACCCTGACGTCGGGCGCATGAGCCCAAGCGCGACCTTGATGGTGGTGGTCTTCCCCGCGCCGTTCGGCCCCAGCAGACCGAAGACCTCGCCGCGTGCTACTGCGAGGTCGACGCCCTTGAGGATCTCCACGGCGCGGCGGCGAAAGCCGACGTGGACGGTCTTGCGAAGGTCGCGGACCGAGAGTGCGGCAGCTGCCGTCAAGCGCGGCCTCGTGTCACGGTACCGTGAAGCCTTTGTTGTTGCTGAGGTGGCCCACCATCGTGAAACTGTTGATGGTGACCTGTGTGTACGTGTAGTCGCCGCTCCCGGTGCCATCCTTCATCGGCGCGCCCGTCCATGGGTTGGCCGGCCAGTTGTCCACGTACGAAGCGCCGTTGCCGTCCACCAGGACAGCTGGGCCGGAAAGGCTGGGCGGGTAAGTGTCCGCATGATCAATGGCGTAGCTGGCAACGCCGAGTTCGATGTTGTGAATGCCGCCTTTGGTCGTCGCGTCCTTTGCCTTGTCCCGCTGGTTGAGGAACATCGGGATCGCGATCGCGGCGAGGATGCCGATGATGATGATCACGATCAGGAGCTCGATGAGGGTGAAGCCCAGCGCCTTCGCTCTGTTCTGCTTTGGTCTCATGCCGTTTCCCCGCTTGACGTGCCTCGCCTGGACAGAAGGATGCTCGAGAATGGACTGCCAACATCGACTCGCGCTGAACAACTCTTCGGCGGCAGCCCAGCCAGCTCCTCGAGCTCTGCGGCTTTGCGCCCCACCCTCGCGAGTGGTTCGCCCTTCTCGCCTGCACGCTTACTTTGCCCAGTTGTTCGTTCGCGAGACACGAAAGGACTCCTCCGGCTTTGATGAACACCGGCGGGCGACGGAGGGCCGACAGTAGAAGCCGGGGCGGCTGCTTGCGCAGCCGCCCCGGCTTCTACCTGACCGTGTGCGTAGTACCGCCTGGTCTCACGTATGGCCGACGGTGAAGTTCGAGTTCGCGTTTCCGCCGTAACCGGTGAGCACGAAGGAGCCGGAGGTCGTCGTGTAGTTGTAGGCGCCCGAGGTCTGGGTGCCGCCCGCATACGTCATGTCGCCCGTGCCGAACGGGTTCTGCGGCCAGTTGTCAACGTAGGTCCCCTTGAGGAGCGTGTTGACGCTGGCGCCGCCGGCCGGGTAGACATCGTTGTAGTCGACCGCGTAGCTCTGGACGCCGATCTGGATCGAGTGGATGCCTTCCTTGACGGCGGCGTTCTTGGCCTTGGTCCTCTGGTTGAGGAACATCGGGATCGCGATCGCGGCGAGGATGCCGATGATGATGATCACGATCAGGAGCTCGATGAGGGTGAAGCCCCCGTGCGACTTGCGAAGCGCTTTCATCTGAAGACCTTCCTCTGTTGTTCGGTCCGATGGCGTGACTCGCCAGGCCCCCCGGACACATCGGATGTTCCCACGAACCACTACCCGCGACTGTCGATGACCGCGTCCCCGCGCTCATCCGTCAGGACGCACCGGTACTCACTCCGCATTGCGATCGATGCTCTCACGAGGATACTGGGCTGCGCTTGCTCGGCTGCTTCTGCCCGCGTCCGAAAGCGCGGTGCCTTGCCGCTCCATCCAACCCAGTATGCCCCCGATCCCAATCGCGAGACGGTCGGGCCGAGAACCATTCGACACACCGTTGACAGCGCTGACCTCGGCTCGGAAAAGAAAGAGCGGGGGCGGCTGCTTGCGCAGCCGCCCCAGCTTCTACCTGACCGTGTGCGTAGTACCGCCTGGTCTCACGTATGGCCGACGGTGAAGTTCGAGTTCGCGTCCCCGCCGTAACCGGTGAGCAGGAAGGAGCCGGAGGTCGTCGTGTAGTTGTAGGCGCCCGAGGTCTGGGTGCCGCCCGCATACGTCATGTCGCCCGTGCCGAACGGGTT
>JADGPI010000199.1 GCA_017882525.1 Thermoleophilia bacterium | reverse complement strand
TGTCGGTGGGGCTAGCGCCAGTGATACGGAGTCAAGTCCTCGCGAGGCTCCCTTCGGCGGTGCTAATCTCGATCGTCGGCCAGGACCGCTACCAGACGGCCGCATTCGTCGCGGACCGGGTCATGGCCAAGCTTGGCACTGTGGGCAAAGTAGTGGTCGCTCCGGGTGACAGCTTCGCTGACGGGCTTGCCGTTGCGCCACTTGCCGCTTCGCAGGGTTGGCCAGTCCTCCTCACCCCGCGGGTAGGTGCGCCGCCCCAAACGACAACCGACGAGATCTCGAAACTCGGCGCGGATTCGGCGCTCGTGGTGGGAACCTACGCTCGCGCCAACGTTGCGCATGTAGACAGGCTGGTGGGGGCCGACCGCTATGCCACCTGCGCTCTCATCGCCCAGTATGCCGCGGGCCACGGAGCCAGCTTCACGCACGCCGCGCTGGTGACAGGTGAGAACTTCCCGGACGCGCTGGTCGCCGGAGCCTACCTAAGCAAGGATGCCGGCATCCTCTTGCTCACCCCTATCGCCGACCGCCAGGTGGCGACCCCGCCTCCCAATGTGAAGCCCCAATCCTGCGGTGCGTTGTCCTCCACGTGTGGATTGATTGCACCCTGGGAGACTACGAGAGGCCCGTTTTGCCGCCACGACTGCATGTCGGGCGAGGACTGGATGTCCGTACCCCACGCGCCGAGGTCCACTCTTCCGTCTTGGTAGATCACGATCGTGCCGAGTCCGGTGCGCGGCGGCAAAGCCTCGACACCGTCCGCCATGGCTCCAAAAGCCCCATGCCGGGCTTGGAACCCTCCGTTGAAAGCGGCGAGGATGCGACCGGGCTGCAGATCTGAGCTGGAGATCTTACCGGGGCGCGAGATCTTGTTGCCCGAGATAGGCTCCTTGGTCCCGAGGACGAAATGCAGGTTCGCGTGGCGGAGGTCGATTGCGACCACGGCAGCTAAGGCATAGCCACGCTGTGAGTCCGGTTGGAGCGCCGTACGGTAACCCACGGTGCGCCCGGTCGGATCGGTGAGGTAGGAAGACCACTTTCCCTCGTCCGGCAGAGAACCGAGCGGCGGTACCGGAGGCGGCGCCCAAGGAGCTTCCGTGGTCGAGGTAGTGGTCGTCGCGCTCCCGCGGCGATGACCCCTCGAAAGAGCCAACGTCGTTTGCGTAGGCGTCTTAGCCACCCAAATAGACTCACGTTTTCGTCCCCCTCCGAAAACCTCTTCAAGTCTTTGCCTGGCAGAGGCCAGGGCAGAAACGATAACATAGCGATGAGCAGCAGGTCTTCGATTGAAACGGGAAGTCCTTCATGGGTAGCTCCACCTCAGCCGCCACGGTCGCCATCCTACGCACGCACCCTGCGAGCGTCGTCGCGGATTATCACGAGCTGATGAACCTCGCCGGCTACCGCGAGGTTATCGATCCGGCTGCGGAGACTGCCCTCAAGATCAACATCTCATGGCACTTCTTCTTCCCTGCCGCGTCCACCACCCCGTGGCAACTCGATGGCGTCATCCGAGCCCTTGGCTCCGACGGCTACGACCTCTCGCGCGTTCACGCGTGTCACAACCGGACCGTGGTCATCGATGCCCATCTGGGCGAACGGGAGAACAAGCAGCTCGGCGTGGTCGAGGGCCACGGCCTGCGCAACGTGCATCTCTACGAGGGCGAGGACTGGATCGACATTCGCGAGGCGGTGGGAGATCTCACCAAGGATTTTCTCTGCCTGAACGACGTCTTTCCGCACAGCTTCTCGATACCTCGGCGCTTTATCGGCGAGAACATCATCCATCTGCCTACGGTCAAGACTCACGTGTTCACGACGACTACCGGGGCGATGAAGAACGCTTTCGGGGGGCTGCTCAACGAGCATCGTCACTGGTCCCACTCTCGCATCCACGAGACTCTAGTAGACCTGCTCATGATCCAGAAGAAGATCCATCGGGGCGTGTTCGCGGTCATGGACGGCACCTTCGCCGGCGACGGGCCCGGTCCTCGCTGCATGACCCCTTACGTGAAGAACGTCATCCTTGCTTCGGCCGATCAAGTGGCCATCGACGCGGTCGCCGCCCGGCTCATGGGCTTCGACCCTCTCAAGGACATCGCCTACATCCGTCTGGCCCACGAGAGGGGATTGGGCTGCGGAGACACGCGAGACATCCACATCGTCGGTGACACCGCGGCCGCACGGGAGAACTGGAACTTCGTGGGCCCGTTCAAGCAGATGACGTTCGCCTCGCGCAATCAGCATCGTATCTACTGGGGGCCGCTCAAGCGGCCCTTGGAGTGGTCGCTTCGCACCTGGCTGGCCCCATGGTCGTACGTGGCCTCGGTCGGTTACCACGACGTCTTCTGGTACCCCAGAAACGCTCGGAGGCAGATGGCCGACGCAATGCAGAGCGAATGGGGGCGGCTATTCCTCGAATGGGAGTCGGCGCAGTTGGAGCCGGGCGGTCGGGGATATGTGCTGGACGATTCGGCCGGAAGTGACTTGCTGGGGTCCGCGGCCCCCGGTCGCCAGGTGGCTCAGCCCCAGGTGCGCATTCCCGGCCTGCGCGAGCGCCTCGGCCTACTCGCCATGGCGGTACGCGAATCTCCGGAGGCCAGGCGAAAGGAGCGCTGAGCGCACCAGTGCGCAATCTGTTGGCCCCGAACGACACACCGGCGGTCATCGCGGGCAAGTACGCGCTCTTTGCCGCCGTGGCGACCGGCTGCAACCTTGGTGCCCAGGCTCTTATGGACCACCTCTATCGCGGCACGCTCGCGGTCTACGTCTCGCTGTTCGTGGGGACTCTGGTCGGCCTCGTGGTCAAATACCTCTTCGACAAGAACCTCATCTTCTACGACCGCACTCGCGGGATGGTGGAAAGTGGGGGGCAGTTTGTGCGCTACGTGCTCACCGGAGTGCTCACTACCGTAATCTTCTGGGGGCTGGAGCTAGGTGCTTATCATGTCTTTCACGCTCAAGTCGCCCGCTATCTGGGCGGAGCTCTCGGGTTGGCGATCGGCTATTGGCTGAAGTACCGGCTGGATAAGCGGCTGGTCTTTCGACAACGGCGGGGATGCGCATCGTAGGCGGTGCCGGCGCCGCCCCTCGAGGTGACCGTCGAGCCGGTTCATGCACCTTTCATCAGTTTTCGCTAATCTGGCCCTGCGAGGCTCGACGGCGGCCTGGGAAACGTGACCCAAGGGAAGGCCGCGGATGCGGACTGATGTGGCCAAGGCTGGAACAAACAAGATGGTGAGTGGAGGGCCTCCGACGTCGTCCACCCCGTCCGAACCAAAGACACTGGCACCGACCGCGGTCGGGCGGCCTGCGCCTCTCCCCATATCGCTCGCTCGGGCTCTTCGGCCGAAGCAGTGGCTGAAGAATCTCTTGGTGTTCGCTGCCCCCGGGGCGGCTGGAGTCCTCTCGCAGGGACCGGTATTGGCACGATCGGCCTTGGCGTTTGTCGCCTTTAGCCTTGTGGCCAGCTGTCTGTATCTCGTGAACGACGTAATGGACGCGCCCTTCGATCGGCTGCACCCCGTCAAGCGCAATCGGCCGGTCGCTGCAGGCACGATCTCCTCTCGGACGGCACTGGTTGCCGCGGCGGGGTTGTTGGTGGCCGGCGAGGCTCTCGGTGCGCGGCTGGGCTATCTCTTCATCGTCGTCCTCAGCGCCTACGCGGTCATCGCGCTCGCCTATTCTCTTGCGCTCAAGCGCGTCCTAGTGGTCGACATCGTGGCCGTTGCCGCGGGGTTTGTGCTCCGGGCGGTAGCCGGGGGTGCCGCGACCGGGGTGCCCAATTCCAGGTGGTTTCTCCTGCTGGTGTCATTCGGCGCAGTCTTCGTCGTGACCGGGAAACGCTACGCGGACCTGCACGTCACGCGCGCGCCCGCGCCCACCGATCGAGGCGCCGCGCACTATTCCCGGTCCTTCCTGCGCTTCTTGGCCCTCGTGGCCTCAGCGGCGACCATGGCATCCTATGTCCTCTGGGTGTTCTCCGCCCACGCGCGGGCGTACGGGCTCTTGATCCCCTTGTCGGCCGTGCCCTTCGCGCTTGCGATCTCGCGTTACACGTTTCTGGTGGAGATCAAGCAGGGCGGCGCCCCCGAGGATCTGTTTACACGTGATCGCCCCTTGCTGTTCACCATGCTTGCCTGGCTCGCCGTCTACGCAAGCGGCATCTACCTCGCGTCGGGTTAACATGTCTTATTCTTCAGACCGCGCGCCTTCCCGGGTTTGCTCACGTCCTAAGCCGCAGATCCGGCCGGCGTCCAGGGGCCGCCGCCTTCGGTCAGAACGGAGCGAATGGGAGTGGGAAGACTTCCCGGCGACCAGCCCGATCAGCACCCGGCACTTCTCGACTGGTCGCCAACTGGCCGCGGCCAACGGGGCGGGTGGTCGTGATTCTGACCAGCGCAAGCGCCGCCGAAGGCCGCTTTCGCGGCGAGTTCGGTGGCTGCGAGCCTTCGCCTTTGCCCTGGTTTTGGTTCTTTTGGTGCTCGCTGCCTGGTCGTACATCGGCGCTCTGACCGCTCCGGGGAGCTCGTCGCTCAGCACCCGGACGGTGGAATGGATCAGCAACAAGGTCCCCGGCGGGCGGCCGGTCGTGCTGTTCGCGGA
>JADGPI010000198.1 GCA_017882525.1 Thermoleophilia bacterium | reverse complement strand
TGAAATCGTGTGCCGGGCCCGCATGGGACATCAGCGATATCGATGAATGGGGGCCTGACAAGCACGAGTTGGGCGCCACCATCCCCGAAGCGGGGAACTCCGTATACAACGAGACCGGCAGTTGGCGGTCCATGGTGCCGTGCATCGACACAGACACCTGCGACGGCTGCATGCTGTGCTACTTCTACTGCCCCGATGCCTCGATCATCATCGAGGACGGAAAGGCAGTGGGGGTGGACCTCGACCACTGCAAAGGCTGCGGCATCTGCGCTAAGGAATGCCCGGCGGATGCCATCGCGATGAACATAGAGAAGAAGGAGTGAGAGGGTGACCTCCCAGGACGTCAACACGATCGCCGTCACCGGTAATGAAGCGGTGGCGGAAGCAATGCGTCAGATCAACCCGGACGTGGTGTGCGCCTACCCCATCACCCCCCAGACCGAGGTCGTACAGATATACGCCCAGATGGTCGCCGACGGGAAGGTCGACAGCGAGTTCGTCACCGTGGAATCGGAACACTCGGCCATGAGCGCCGTCATCGGTTCGGCGGCCGGCGGAGCCCGAACCATGACCGCGACCTCCTCACAGGGCTTCGCCCTCATGTGGGAAGTGCTGTTCATAGCCGCCAGCTACCGGCTGCCCATCGTCATGACCACGGTGAACCGCGCCCTTTCGGGCCCTATCAACATCCACTGCGACCACAGCGACACCATGGGCGGCCGCGACACCGGTTGGATCCAGCTCTATGGTGAGAACCACCAGGAGGCTTACGACAACTGCATCCAATCCATCCGGATCGCCGAGCACATGGACGTGCGCACGCCGACGATGCACATGTACGACGGATACGTCATCAGCGGCGCCATCGGCCCGCTGGTGATGCTGGCCGATGAAAGAGTGCGGGATTTCATCGGCCCCTATGTGGCCACCAATCCCATGCTCGACACCAAGAACCCGGTGACGGTCGGTCCCTTTGACGGCCTGCACGGCTGGTATTTCGAGCATAAAGTCTCCCAGAACCGCGCCATGGACCGCGCACTCACCGTCATCCAGGACGTCGCCGACGAGTACGCTGAGATCAGCGGGCGCAATTACGGCCTGCTGGACCCCTATCGCCTCGACGACGCCGAAGTCGCAATTGTCGTGGTCGGTTCCACCGCCGGCACCACGCGCATGATCGTAGACAAGTTGCGCGCCAAAGGCGTCAAAGCCGGGATGGTCAGGGTGCGCGCGTTCCGGCCCTTCCCCTACGCTGCCTATGCCAAGGCGCTCGAGCACGTGAAGATCGTGGGCGTGATGGACCGCGCTGATTCCTTCGGCGCCCAGGGGGGTCCGGTGTTCCTCGAAGTGCGCGCCGCGCTGTACGACAGCGATCCGCGGCCCCAGGTCTTGCCTTTCCTCTATGGCCTTGGTGGGCGCGACATCTTCCCAGACAACGTAGAGCAGGCTTTCGCCATGCTCCAGAATGCCGCGCAGAGCAAGAAGCGAGCCTCCACCGAGCGCCGCTATCTGAACCTGCGCAAAGACTGAGGTGGCCGATATGGCGAACAACAACAACGGTGGAAACGGAAAACACTCGAGTGAGCCCGGCGGCTCGGCGTTGTACGAGATCATCAAGGACATCGACTTCGAACGTCGCCAATTGGTCTCCAAGAGCAAAGGAACCGGCTTCTTCGACTTGGTGAAAGAGAAGGGCGGCGACTATCGATGCTACGCCTGCACTCTGTGCGAGCGCGTCTGCCCGGTCGATTGTATCGAGATAGAGTACTGCCCCGAGTTTCCCGAGCAGCCGTTCGACGTTGAAGCGGCCCGGGCCGCCGCCCTCGCTTCGCTGCCCGGCGAGAGCTGTGGGGCCGCGTCGGCATGCGTGATGGGCGAAAAGCCGGCGGAGTACCAGCCTCAGATCGACATGAAGCTGTTCGACCCCGTGGTCGCCGGCCTCCGCTCAGGCTCAGGTCTGATCGAAGCGCTGCACGCCACGCAGGATGCCTTCGGCTACTTGCCGAGGGTGGCTCTGGAGGCGATCGCCGAGGAGATCCACGTGCCATTTTCGCGTGTCTTCGGTGTGGCCAGCTTCTACAGCCAGTTCCAATTGAAGCCGGTTGGCAAATATGTCATCGACGTTTGCATGGGCACCGCCTGTCACGTGGCCGGCGCGCCTCTCGTGGCTGAGGCTTTCAGCCAGGAGCTCGGGATCTCCATCGGCGAGACGACGCCCGATGGCCTGTTCACGTTGCAGTCTGTCAACTGCGTGGGAGCTTGCGCCCTTGCCCCTGTGGTCCGCCTCGGCAACGACGAGACCTTCGGCCGCATGGGGCCGAATGAAGCGCGCAGACTGGTGCGCAGACTGCGCAAGCAGGAGGTGGCGTCATGACAGCCGCCGCCTCTACCACCAAGACCCGCGCGGCGAACATCGACGCGGCGCTCAAAGCCGCCGCTATGCCAGGGGCCTATCTCGCGGACGACGCCAAGACCGAGATCCGTATCTGCGCAGGCACGGCCTGCCACGCCTCGGGCAGGGTCGCACTGCGGAAGGCCGTGGAGAAAGCACTCGCCGACCGGGGCCTCACGGACAAAGTGGCCGTGGTCGAGACAGGTTGCCATGGCTTCTGCGAGGTGGGTCCCATTGTGGTCGTCCGGCCGCAGGGGATCTTCTACCCCCGGCTCAAGCCGAAGGACATCGAAGAGATCATCGAGACAAGCGTGGTGGGCGACGGCGTCGTCGACCGTCTGCTCTATAAGCATCTCGAGTCCGGCAAGGCTCTGACCCATGAGCTGGACATCCCGTTCTATGCCCTACAAAAACGCGTCGTGCTGAGCCTAAACGGCAAGATCGACCCGTTCTCCCTGGACGACTACCTCGCCCACGGCGGTTACTCGGCCCTCGCGAAGGTGTTCAAGGCCGCTGACCCGGAAGCCGTGATCGGCGAAGTCGAGAAGAGCGGACTCCGCGGCCGTGGGGGCGCCGGCTTCCCCACGGGCAAGAAGTGGCGCCTCTGCCGCAACAACCCGGGCGAGAAGCACTACATCATCTGCAACGCAGACGAAGGCGACCCCGGTGCGTTCATGGACCGCTCGGTGCTCGAGGGCAACCCTCACAGTGTCATCGAGGGCATGATCATAGCCGCCTACGCCATCGGCGCCGAAAACGGCCCTGTGGAAGGCTACGTCTATGTGCGCCACGAGTATCCATTCGCCGTCGAGCGGCTCCGTTGGGCTCTCGACCATGCCCGGGAGCGCAACCTGCTGGGCGAAGATATCCTCGGCTCCGGCT
>JADGPI010000197.1 GCA_017882525.1 Thermoleophilia bacterium | reverse complement strand
GGTGTACTGCAGGTACAGGCTCATTAGGAATGTGATGGCCAGGGTCGCGGCATAGTTGATGAAGGCCGCCAGGTTCGAGAATGCGAACACGCGGTTGTGACGGAACAGATCGACGTTGAGCAGGGGGTCGGCGGCCCGCGTCTCCCACCAGAGAAACGCGCCGAGTCCCGCTGCGCCCGGAGCGACTAGGATAGTCCCGAGCAGGCTGGGGAGCAGAGTGAATCCCAGCAGTAGCGCGGGGAGTGCGACCGCGTACAGCACCGCTCCTAGGACATCGAACCCGGCGCGCTTGGGCTCGTGCCACTCGATGCCGCCCAGTCTCCAGATTGGGATGACACAATTGGCCACGCTCAGCGCGCCGGCCGCCAAGAAAAGAGTCCGCCACCCTGTGTTATGGATGATGACTCCCCCCAGCACCGGGCCGAGAGTCAGGCCCAGATAGGGACCGGCGGCAAATAGCCCGAGCGCTCTGCCTCGCCCTTCTGGAGGATAGGCGAACGTTACCATGGCGGTCGAGGTGGTGATCACCATAGCCCCGGCGACGCCTTGGGCCGCTCTTACGGCCATGAGCACGCCTGCCGAGGGGGCGAAACCGGCTGCGAGCATGAGGGCGGTGAATACCCGTAGGCTCCACATGAAGCTCCGCCTGTGGCCGTGAAGGTCGGCGAGCCTGCCCATGGGCATGAGTGCCGCGGCCGTCCCAAGGACGTATGCCAGAGGAATCCAACTCAGGGTTACGGCCGACACGCCGAACTCGGACTCGATCATCGGCAGCGCCACGTTGGTGGCCGACACGGTGAAGGCACCCAGGAAGCCGCCCAGGGTAATCGCAAACAGCAGCAATGCCCGCTCACGTTCTGACACTCTGCTACGCTACCACGGAGAAGAGCCGAGTCCTGGGCCGCTACAGGTGCTGGGCTCTCATCCTCGCCAGGACGTCTTCCAGCGTCCCCATGAAGGGACCCGGCGTCTCCATCTTGATGGAGCAGAGAGCAACGGCGAACTTGAGTGAATCGGCCACCCCGAAGTCCATGCGCCGCACCAGGTAGGATGCAAAGACCGTGTCGCCTCGTCCCGTGCGGCCGGCGACTCCACGGTTTGAGAACCGTTCGAAGTACGTCGTACCCATGTGACGGACCAAAGCCCCGTCAGCCCGGGTCACCATGATTTCGGAGCTCCCCCACTCCTCGAACCGCACGGCCGCTTGCTCGAGGTCCGACGTCCCAGTTAGGAACTCGGCTTCGACAACGTCGAGCTTGATCTTCTCGGCCATGGCAGCGACCTGTTGCTTGTGAGGGTAGTCTCCGTACGTGACATCCCCGGTTTTCGGGTCTGACGCCCGGATCAGCGCCTGCATATCGATCGAGAACGCAAGATCGCGGTTCCGCAGGTCTTCCATGAAGTCGAGAGGAAACTCCAGCCTGTTGACGCCGACCAGGTGGAAAAGCCGGGCTCCGATAGGGGGAAGGTCCGCCACCGAGAACGGGCCGGCGCTCTTCTCCAGCATGTGGCGCCGGTCTTCGACGTCGTCGCTGAGATAGTAGATGTGGCTGCGCGTCGTCTCCTGCGCCGGCGTGACGAAGGTGGCTATCCCCGCCTTGCGCAAGGGCTCGAGCAGATCGGTGTCGCGCTCTGCCATCCGCGTCACCACGGCCACTCGCTTGTTAGACCACGTGGTGGCCAGGGCGCTCTGGAAGATGGGGCCGCCCAGTATCGGCTCCGTCGTGCCATCGAACCGGTGCAGTTCGTTGCGGCCGGTGTTTCCGATGAACACGAGATCGTAGGTGTCGGCCACTTTGGCTACCTCATGCTCCGAAGGTTGGTGGAACGCAAGTCCCCCGCAATCGTCACGGCCGCCTTGCTACGTCCGCGCACAGGCTGAGAATCGACAAGGCCTGGAACGGCTCCTCTATCTGCATGAAGGTCGGCACGCCCCTGGGCTCGAGGGATTCTCGGCATTCGTCCATGCATTTCTTGTCACCTGTAAAAGAGACAAGGAGAGGCTTGTCGGGATGACGCCTGACAAGGTCGACGACGAAGTCGTAGCTGTCTGGTATCCCCATCTCCTTGGTCAACATAAAGACCGCGATCGCGGCGTCGACGTTGGGATCGTCGAGCACCGCCTCCACGCCGACGCCGTAGGCGGCCTCGATCCCCACGGAGAGAGCGGCCGCCCAGATGTCCACGGGATTCCGGATGCGGATAAAGGCAGGAGTAATCTCCTGGATCCTCCGCAGTGTTTCCTCTTCAAGCTCAGGGACCCGCAGGCCAAGGCGGGTCGACAGGTCGGAGAGGCAAACGAGCATCGCCCCGGAAGGGGCAAGGAACGCCACCCGGTTTCCCGCGGGTAGCGGGCACATCGAAAGGGCCTTTCCCGCCAGAACGAGGTGCGAGTAGTCTGAGATGCGAACGACGCCGGCCTGTCGGAGCATCCCCTCGATCAAGCGGTCTTCCGAGGCCATCGCCGCGGTATGGGCAGCTGCCGCTTTCTTGCCTGCCTCGGTCGAGCCTCCCTTGAGCATCACAACGGGTTTCTTGCGCGTGACCCGCCGCGCGACATCCACGAAGCGCCGGGGATACTTGATGTTCTCCACATACATGACGATCGCGCTTGTCTCCGGATCGTTGCCCAAGTATTCCAGCGCTTGGCTCTCCTCGATGTCGATTTTGTTGCCCAGACCCACCACTCGGGATACTCCGAAACACTCGGCGGTCAGTATGTACTTCATCGTGAAGGTCGCGAAGTTTCCGGTCTGAGCGACGTAGGCGACGTTGCCGCGGCGGATCTTCCCCAGGGGGAAGAAGGTGGAGGTGAAGCGCGCAGGAGTGGAGACATGGCCCGAAGTGTTCGGGCCGAGCACGTGCATCCCGTATTCCCGGATCACGTCGATGAGCTCTTGTTGAATCTGCGCACCCGTTTCGTCGGTCTCAGCGAAACCTCCGGCCGAGAGGACCACGTGCCGGATGCCCCGCGCGGCTGCTTGCCGGAGAGCCTTCGGCGTGTCTTTCGCGGCGACGATGATCACGGCGAGATCGATCCCCTCCGGCAGATCGCTCGTCGCCGAGTAGACGGGCAGCCCAAGGATCTCGCCCCCTTTGGGGTTCACAAGATAGACCTTCCCCGCGTAACCGTTGGCTAGGATGTTCTCGATGACCGTGTGACCAGGCTTCCCGGGCGTCGCAGAGGCACCGATGATCGCTACGGATCCGGGGGCGAAGAATCCGGCGAAATGGGCGACCCCGGCGGAGGACGCGACCCCCGGATTCCGAGTCACCTCAGACTTCAGCATGACCTTAACGTCGAGAGCCGTCGCTCCCATGTCGTTCACCCGTAGCGGATTGATGTCGACGGCCTCGTAGTAACCCGCCGCCTCCAACCCGAGTCGAGCTACCCCCTCGAGGGCGTCCAGCAAGCGGTCGACGTCCACAGCTGCTGTCCCGCGGAAGCCCGCGAGCAGCCGGTAGCCCTTCAGCCTCGTGAGAGACCGAAGAAGGTCGGCGCGCGTGGCGGGTAGAAGAAGGAATTCGACGTCTTCAAAGACTTCGGTAAGGATGCCACCAGTGCCGATCATGAGACAGGGGCCGAACTGCGCGTCGTCCGTGAGGCCAACGATCATCTCCACGCCCGGACCCGCCATCCTCTCCACCAGGAGTGGCATGCCCGGAAAGAGCCGATCTAGCTCGCGGACAGTGCTCAGCAGACCGGCTTCGTTCTCGATCCCCAACTTCACCGCGCCCTGGTCGGTCTTGTGAGCAAGGCCGGGGACGAGAGCTTTGACGACCAGCGGGTAGCCCAGCTCCTCTGCTGCTCTTTTTGCTTCGGCAACGTCCGCGACCCGTCGGCCTGCGGGCGCTGCAATCCCAAACTGTGCAAGCAAAGCCTTGCCTTCATCCTCAGCAAGTAGACGCACTCTCTGCTGGATGGCACGGGCTAGCACCTCAGCAACCGTCATATTGGCTCCCAGACTCATCGGTCATGACCTCGCAAGTCGTTTTGCATTCGTGCCGAGGGCTCTCCGTTCATGCCTTCGGGGCTCCCGAAAAGGGAGTCTGCCAGAATTCTCTCATCTGCAACCGGTGCCGACAAAGAAGCACCCCTCCCCGGGCCAGTCCCGGGGAGGGGTCTGATAGGACGCAGCGGTCCGTCGACCGCCTATTTCCCGTAGGTGAGGGCGATAGGATCGACCACTTCCACCCCGGGGAGGCTGTCGGCGCCCACGATGTTCTGGTCGAAGCCCCACTTGGAGGGGTTCGGCTTGGTGTTGGCGCCCTTCACGATCTGGGTGTTGGCCCACCCTTGCTTGCAGACGTTGGGAGTGATGTGCACGCCGGCCATATCGACGGGAGCCGTGAAGTCCACGTTGCCGGTGATGAGTTGCATCTTGGTGGCTCGGATGGCGTCGGCGATAGTCTGCTTGTCGTCGATGTTCTTGGCCCGCTTGAGGACGTCGATCGCCCAGGTGAACTTGGCGTGCGTGCCGATGGTCTGGGCCCACTCGAGACCGGTGTCCTTCTCGTATCGGTCGCACAGCTCGGTGGCCGTGAGACCAGTCAACTCGTCCTTATAGGGGAAGTTGCGGTGGAAGGCGGAGGAACCCATCATGCCTTCGGCCGTGGGGCCGATGGCGTCGGCCACCGTTGTGTTCACGAAGGCTTTGCCCGTGAACATGGCCTTGAGATTGAGGCCTTGCTGTACGGACTGCTTCCAGAAGTTGGAGAGGTCCGGCGGGATGGGAGTAGAGGAGACGATCTCCACCCCGGCTTTCTTGAAAGCCGAGATCTGCGAGCTGAAATCTTCGGTCATGGGCTGGTACTGCTGCGGGAAGGTCACTTTGTAGCCCATCTTCTCGAAGGCGGGAGGCAGGATCTGCGCCCACACGTTACCGTCGGTGTCGTTGGCGAAGAGGAAGCCGATGCTCTTGTTGGTGCCGAGCTTGTCGTAGGCCATGGACTCGGTCACCACTTCCTGGTCCACTCCGAAGTAGAAGCCGTATATCCACTTGTATTCGGTGGTCACCGTGGCTCCCCGGCCGAAGATAAAGGCCTGCCAGGGGTTAAAGCAACTGACGAAGGGGCAGCCGAGAGCTTCCGCCTGGTCTGCGGCCGGGTTCACGGTGTCCGGGGTGCCGGAGGAGACCAGCATGTCCACCTTGTCGTTGGAGATGAGGTCCCCGGCTACCTGCGCCGCCCGGTTCGTGTCGGACTGGCTATCTTTGGTGATGATGGTGATCTTGTGCAACTGACCGTCGCCCAAGACGATGCCAGCCCCCAGGGTTTCGGCGGTGAGTTTGGCCGACCAGGCCTCGGTGCCCCCGAACGCGGCCAGGGCGCCGGTAACCGGCGAGACCGCGCCGATCTTGACTTCCCGGCCCTGGACGGGACCGGCGGACGCCGTGGTGGTGCTGCCGGCAGCGGCGGTGCTGGTGGTGGTACTCCCGGGCGCCGCGGTGGTGGGTGCAGCCGTCGTGGTCGTGGTGCCGCCGCAGGCGGCAACCAGGCCCCCGAGGCCGGCGCCGACGCCCACCGTCGCGCCGGCGATGCCGGCGATCTTCAGGAACTCGCGGCGGCTGACGGATTTGCCTTCGAGCACGCTGCTCTGGTCCTCGTCTTTGGGCTGGTGCGGTTTGTCGATCATGTGTTCTCTCGTCCCTCCAATTAAGCTTTCGTCTCTCTGACTCTCGACCGTCACCCTTTCTCTCGTGTGACGGTGACTACTTAGGGCCCGAAATGACCGCAGAAGTCCCTAACCCCATGGTCACCCGCTGAGGCCCCATAACGTCCTTTTGCTTATCCCCCGGCTATCCGATGTAACGGCACCTCCCTTTCGCGGAGCCGCCCAGCACCGCGAAAGGGATGGCTGGTTGGGTTTGAGTCTCTGCCTCCCTACGAATACTGCTGCTCGATAGTCTGGTAGGTCGGAAGGCCTTCGAGGAAGTCCGCCCCCACGACGTTGCAGTCATACGGGAACTTCGTATCTGCGGTCGGCTTGGCATCCGCGCCCTTCACGCACTGGATGGTCGTGGTGACCGCCTTGTAGACGTTCGCGAACGGGTGGCGGCCAGTGGCGCTCACCGGCTCGGTGAAGTCGACGGGGCCGTAAATCGTCTCCATCTTCGTCGTCTTAATGGCAGCGACGATCGTCGCCTTGTCGTCGAGGTTCGTGGCGCGTTTCAGACAGTCGATGGCCCAGCTGCGCGCGGTCTGCACGCCGACGTTCTCACTCCATTCGTTGCCGGTGTCTGCCTCATACTGGTCACAGAGTTGCGCGACCGTCATGCCCGTGAGCGAGTCCGTGAAGGTGAAGCTCTTGTGGAGCAGCCAGTTGGCCATCATCCCCACCGAGCTGGGCCCGAGGGCCTTCGGGAACGAGAAGTCGCTGAAACTCTTGCCGCCAATGAATACCAGCTTGGGTTTGTATCCCTGTTGCTGGGCCTGGTTCCAGAAGTTGGTGAAGTCGTTTGCGTAGTGAGTGCCCGTAAGTATCTCGCAGCCCGCTTTCTTGAAGGCGTTGATCTGCGTGGTAAAGTCCTCAGTCCCGGGCTGATACTGCTGAGGGAAGGTCACGTTGTAGCCCAGCTTCTTGAACCCGTCCACTATGACGGACGCCCAGGTGTTTCCATCGACCTCGTTGGCGAGCAGGATACCCATGTTCTTGTTGGTCTGGACCTTGTTAAAGGCTTGTGGCTGCGTCACCAGCTCTTGGTCCACCCCAAAGAGCAGGCCATAGGGATAGGTCTCAACGGTATCCGGCTTCAGGCCCCTGCCGAAGATGAAGGCCTCCATGGGGTCGTTGGTACACACCATCGGGCAGCCCAGTGCCTCCGCTTGAACGGCCGAAGGGTTCACGCTGTCCGGCGTGCCGGAGGAAACTAGGAAGTCCACCTTCGAGTTAGTGATCATGTCCCCAGCCACTTGGGACGCCCGCTGAGCGTCGGACTGCGTGTCCGTCTGGATTATCGTGATCTTGTGCATCTGGCCGTCGCCGAGAACGATCCCATCACCGAGAGTCTTGGCGCTGAGCTCGTCCGCCCACTTCTCGTATGCACCGAAGCTGGCCAGTACGCCGGTGATCGGGAGCGGGTTGCCGATCTTGATCTCGCGACCCTTCGTGGCGGCGGAAGTCACCGTCGTAGAAGAGCTCGGCGCGCCGCTGGTGGTCGTCGTGGCAGGCGCCGCTGTACTCGTCGTCGTGGTGGTGGCGCTGCCGCCGCATGCCGCTACCAGCCCGCCGAGGCCGGCCCCCAGCCCCACAGTAGCGCCCGCGATACCGGCGATCTTCAGAAACTCACGCCGGCTCACAGCCCGGCCCTCAGACAAGTCTGTACGTTCTTCCTTTGGTTGTTGAGGCATATCAGACACGTTTACCCCCTTGACTCCCAGGTCTTTTCGAAAAAGATCAGACCACACGACCCAACTCGAAACCCGAGCCGACAGCATCGATTATCAGGCC
>JADGPI010000196.1 GCA_017882525.1 Thermoleophilia bacterium | reverse complement strand
TACCTTCAAGTCGACATAGGAGTCGCGTGGGAGAGAGTAGCGGCAAGCAGCCGACCCCTCACCGGGGATAAGCACGATTTCGAGGAGCTTTTTGAGCAACGGGTGATGATCTACGAGAACACCGCCGACCTGACACTGCCGGTTTGTGAGAAGACCGTTGAAGAGCTTGCGGAGGATGTGGCCGCCTTTGCCTTGGGGCTGAAGGAAGCGGACGCATGACTTGGCGGATGGACGTCACCTCCACGGGCAGGCCTTCAGTCATCTTAGGCGGCAGCGGGAGCTTGGACGCGCTCGAAGAACGAGCGGCAGGGGCCGTTGATGCTGGTTCGCGCCTGTATGTGCTGACCGACCTCAATGTGCGGGCGGCCTGGGGAGACCAAGTCCTTGCGCTGCTTGCTCCGGCTGAGCTTAGAGACGCCGTCCTGGTTCTGCCTCCCGGCGAGACGACCAAGAGTGTAGCGTCGGCGGCCGCATGCTGGGAATGGCTCGCCGTCCGAGGTGCGAGGCGCGACGATATCGTCGTGGCATTGGGCGGTGGCGTCATCGGCGATCTTGCCGGTTTCGTGGCTTCCACTCACCTCAGAGGGATGGGGCTTTGGCAGCTGCCCACTTCACTACTCGCCCAGGTGGATTCGAGTGTGGGAGGGAAGACGGCGGTCAACTTGGGTGCCGGCAAGAATCTTGTCGGTTCTTTCTACCAGCCTGATCTGGTGGTGCCGGACCCTCGGTTCCTTGCCACCTTGGCGGACAACGAGTATATCAACGGACTTGGCGAGGTCGCCAAGTATGCTCTCCTGGACGACGGCGGGCTGCTGGACCTTCTCGAGTCGGGAATGGCGCCGATCCACGCCCGGGAACCGGCTTTCATGGAGCGGGTCATCGAACGGTGCATCTCCTACAAGGCCACCGTCGTGGAGCAAGACGAGCGGGACAACGGCGTGAGGGCCACGCTCAATCTGGGCCACACCACGGCTCACGCCCTGGAGGTCTCTCTCGGGTACGGAACCATCGGCCATGGGACGGCCGTAGCGTTGGGGCTGCTTGTCGCTCTGGCAGTGAGCGAGGCCGTCGTGGGGTTGCCCACGCCGGTCAGGAAGCGTACGGAGTCGCTGCTCGAGGCGCTCGGTCTGCCGACACGCGCCGTTCTTCCACCGGCCGAAGAGCTGCTGGGAGCGGCATCTCGAGACAAGAAGGTCAGGGCTGGTAGCAGCGGGTTCGTCTGCTTGAGAGATCTTGGCAGGCCGGTGTGGAACGTCGACGTGCCACGGGATGTGTTTAGCCAAGCGCTGGAGGTCATACGCCTGTGAGCGATCTTTCCCCGGATAGACCGGATGCCGGCAGTCAAGACTGTCGCCGCCAGTCTCCGCTGCTCGTCGTCTTGCACGGTGCCAATCTCGATCTTCTTGGGGAGCGACCGGTTGCCCACTACGGCACCATCACCCTCGCCGGTCTAGAGAGCACAGTGCGCGGAGAAGCCGAGGCGGCGGGCTGGGCCTGTGTATGCCGCCAGACCAATCATGAGGGCGAGTTCATAGAACTCGTACACCGCTATCGCCATGCCACCGCCCTCCTCGTCAACCCCGGAGCCTGGACCCACTACAGCTACGCGATAAGAGACGCGCTGGAGCTCGTCACGGGGCTGGTTGCAGAGGTCCACCTTTCCGATGTGAGCAGCCGAGAGGAGTGGCGCCGGCGTTCAGTTATCGCTGAGGTCGCCCATTTCACTATCTCGGGCCACGGTTCGCATGGGTACGTCGAAGCGGTTCGCAGACTCGTCGACCTTGTCGCGGCAACCCAAGACGAAGACGCTTGAGCTGGATCTCTTCGCGCACAGACTGCGGCATAGGGCGGGACTGGAGGTACACGAGGGTCCGCCGGGTCATGGCAAGGTAGTGTAGAATCCACGACCGCGAATAGAAGAGATGGCGCCCGCCGATGCAGGAGTGCGCGGGACGGCCAAGCAGTCGTCCACGGAGGCCGGTCTCGTGATTTCAACGAATCAGTTCAAAGTCGGGATGACCATAAGGTACGAGGGCGATATCTACCGTATCGTCGACTACCAGCACGTGAAGCCGGGCAAAGGCGGTGCGTTCGTCCGCACCAAGCTTAAGAACGCGAAGACGGGGTTCCTCGTGGAGCGCACCTTTCGGCCCGAACAGAAGTTCGACCAATTGCGGACTGAAAGCCGGACCATGAACTACTTGTACGATGAGCCGGACCAAGTGGTGTTCATGGACGCAACATCTTTCGAACAACTCAGTGTGCCAAAAACTGCCCTGGGCGACCGCTTCGATCTCATGACCGCCAACATGGAGATCGAAGTGGTTTACATCGACGACGAGCCTTTCGACGTGGAGCTGCCTACGTTCGTCGATCTCAGAGTCACCGAGACCGCGGCGGGAGTTCGGGGCGACACAGTATCAGGAGGGAGCAAGCAGGCAGTCCTCGAGACCGGAGCGACCATGCAGGTGCCACTGTTCATAGAGCCGGACGACGTCATCCGAGTGGACACGCGGACTCGCGAGTACGTCACTCGGGCTTAGCCTCCGCTCTCTAGAACGCGACACTGGGGCTTTGGAGGACGACCTCATGGCAGCACGCCGCCTCGGCGTAATCGACACCACTTTCAGGTCGCTGGTACACCTCCGGCCACCTCGACTCGCCACTATGGGCCACTTGGTACCCATCCTAGAGCTTATGGATGGGGTGGGGTTTCGCGCCATCGACGCTTTGGGCGATATGACCTTCGGTCACGCCCTCCAGACGCTGCAGGAGAGCCCCTGGGAGCGCCTGCGCGGCCTAGCCGCACATGTAACCCACACGCCTCTGCAGATGACCCTCAGGGGACGATGTCTGCTCGGTTTCCGCCCCTACGGGGACGACGTGATCGACGAGTTCGTCAAGCAGGCCGCCGATTGTGGCATCCGATCATTTCTCGTGTACGACCCACTTAACGACCTTCGCAACCTCGAGCCCGTCACGCGCGCCGTGAAGAAGACAGGCGGGCGGCTTGCGGTGGGATTGGTGTACTCCGGCTTCTCAGGACCGAAACTCCGAGAGACTGCCATCCTTGCGGGCTCGCTGGCCGACTTGGGCGGCGACTCCCTCTGCCTGAAGACCGCCTCTGCCCTTGGGTTTCGCACCGCCGAGTCGCTCGTGAGCGCGATGCGCAAGGCAGCAAAGATCCCCGTGGAAGTAGATCTGGATAATGCCGGAGGCCTGGCGGCCCTTGCAGCAGTTACGTGTGTGAGGGCTGGAGCCGAGGTGGTCTATGCGTCGGCGGCGCCCTCATGGCTCGACCCGAACGGCCTCGCGGCGACCCTGGTACTCGGAGGCCTCGTGGATGGGGGACTGACGATAGAACCGCAGTTGGAGCCTCTTGGGCAAGTGACCGACTTCTTCGCCACCCTTTCTTCGGCCGAGCATGCATCTGCTCACGCGACCCCGTTCACCCCCCGGCGCGTGGATTGGACTGAGCTATGGGAGATCTCGGGCGCAGTCGTCGACCAGGTTGCGGAGCGGCTTGGGTCTCAGGCGGCGGAACAACGCCTACCTGAGGTTCTCCACGAGATCTTGAAGGTTCGCTTCGAGCTCGGGGAGCCTGCCCTGGTTCCGCCGCTGGCCCAGATAGTTGCCACGCAGGCTGTGCTCAATGTGCTGTATGGGCGTCGATGGCAAGTGGTGTCCGACGAGATGATGGGGTACCTCCGCGGGAGTTACGGAGAGGCGCCGATGCCGATCGCGCCAGAAGTGCGTGGACTCATTCGCGACACAGAGGAAAGCGAAGGCTTCCGGGCAGAACTGACCCTGGAAGACGTGCGAGACGATGCGCCGGAGCTGGCCAAATCCATCGAGCACCTGCTTCTGCATGCATTGGCTCCCGATGCAACCATGGCCTTCCTATCGCGGCGCCGTCTTGCCCGCGAGATCGAGTTGTCCGCACGCCCAGTCGAGGAGGCAGCCACCGGAGAGGGGGCCGAGGAGTGGGGCGACATCGGCCCGGAGAGGATCCGAGAGCTCGTTTCGCTTTTGGAGACCTCGGGCGTGGATGAGCTGACCGTCGAGAGCAAAGGCACCAAAGTGAGCCTTCGCAAATCCGGCGGTGGCTCGAGCGAGGCGGCAGCACCCGAGCCGACTGTTCCCGGGGACGCTGCCGTTGCCGCCATCGCCAACTCTCCGGCGCTCACGCCTGTCGTAGCGTCCATGGTCGGCACCTTCTATGCCTCCCCGACTCCTGGTACTCCCCCTTACGTTGTTGCTGCACAACGCGTAAAGACAGGCGACGTTCTCTGCATCCTCGAAGCGATGAAACTCATGAACGAAGTCGTGTCCGATCTCACGGGGAGAGTCGCCGCCGTCCTCGTAGAAGATGGCGCAGGCGTGGAGTACGGTCAGCCGCTCTTTCTCATCGACACCGGCGCCGAGTAGAACCCTCGTGTTCAAACGGGTCCTCGTCGCCAACCGGGGAGAGATCGCCCTTCGCGTGATGCGGGCCTGTGAAGAGTTGGGCATCGAGACGGTGGCCGTCTATTCCACTGCCGACACCGAGTCGCTCCACGTGAAACGCGCGACGGCCAGCGTCTGCATCGGTCCTCCGGAGGCCAGGCGGAGCTACCTGGTTATTCCCAGTATCATCGCAGCCGCAAAGAACACAGGATGCGAGGCGATCCACCCTGGCTACGGGTTCCTGGCGGAGAACCCGACTTTCGCGGATGCGTGCACTGAGAACGACTTGGTCTTCATCGGGCCTACGAGTGACTCCATGCGCCAACTGGGCGACAAGGTGCTTGCGAAGCAGATCCTGGCGGCCGCCGGCCTGCCCATCATCCCCGGCAGCGTCGGGGTGCTCACCGGTCTGCCTGACGCGCGCGAGCTCGCGGACGGCCTAGGCTACCCGGTGATGCTGAAGGCGGCGGCAGGTGGCGGCGGTCGAGGGATGCGGCTTGTCGGAAGCGCGGATGAGCTTGAACGCAACTTCACCGCGGCCACGGCTGAATCGCAGGCTTGTTTCGGCTGCGGCGACATGTACGTCGAGAAAGTGATCGTCGATCCTCACCATGTGGAGGTGCAGGTCCTTGGTGACGGACGCGGCCAAGTGGCGACCTTCGCCGAGAGAGACTGCTCGATCCAGCGCCGCCATCAGAAGATGCTCGAGGAGACGCCGTCACCACTTCTTGGCGACTCCACCCGGGAGACCATCCAGCATTTGGCTCAACAAGCCTGCGCGACCATCCGATACGCGAGCGCCGGCACCATCGAGTTCCTGGTCGACTCGGAACAGCGTTTCTACTTCATGGAGATGAACACGAGGGTCCAGGTCGAGCACCCAGTGACGGAGGTCGTGACGGGCGTGGACATCGTGCGCGAACAGATCCGGGTGGCCGCGGGAGAGCCCATGAGTTTCACCGGGCTGCAAGGGAGCCGCGGACACGCAATGGAGTTCCGCATCAACGCAGAGGACCCACGCAACCACTTCCTGCCTCGCGCGGGGACCGTGTCACGCCTATCACTCCCGGGCGGGCCAGGCGTGAGGATCGACACGCACCTTTACGAGGGCTACACCGTGCCGCCGTTCTACGACTCGCTGCTCGCGAAGATAATCGTGTGGGACACGGATCGCCGGTCTTGTATCGCGCGGAGCATCCGCTGCTTGCAGGAGTTCGCGTTGGAGGGGCTGCCGACCACCCGGGACCTGCACCTTGATATACTTCGGCATCCGAGCTTCGTCGAAGGGCGTTACTCGACCGGGTTCCTGGATCAATCGATGGAAGAGCTGTCCGCTCTCGCCTGAAAGGGTATCGCGAGGCCCACCATGACTGAGTACTGCATCGCCACCAACGTGCTGGAAGCAATCGTTCGTGGTTCCCTGGAGACCGACGACCGGCTTCATCCGCACGCGTCCTTGCCGCTCTTGCGTTCCCACCCGTTCGAGGTGGTGGTCGAGGGAGACACCTGCCGCGCGTCGCTTCAATTGGACGCACGGTTCGGCGAGTATCTCCCGGCTCTCGCCACCGTCGTCCGAGAGAAGGTCGTGGACGCCCTTGGCGGGATGACCGGCCTCACAGTGACGGCGGTCGACGTGATCTTTGCCGGCGTGTTTCCCGTCAATTCAAGACCGTGAACTGTGGCGATAGGACGTAGAAGCGCGAGGCGGCAGGCCGTCTTCGTCCTTTATCAGCGGGATCTCCTCAACCTAACCGCGGAGGGCGCATTTGTCCGGGCGGCCGATGCCGGAGGCCTCGCTCCGTACGCGGAGAGCCTCGTCAGGGGCGTTGACACACATGCGGGTGACATCGACGCGATCCTATCGACTAATCTCTCGGGCTGGACTTTGGACAGACTGGGTATCCTGGAGCGTAGCATCCTCCGTTTGGCGGTGTACGAGATGTTGTGGGAAAGCGAGGTCCCGCGCGCCGTCGCCATCGACGAGGCGGTGGAGCTGGCCAAGCGCTTCTGTTCGGACGAGGCCGGTGCCCTGGTCAACGGGGTCCTGGGGTCGGTGTGCGATATTCCCGAAGAAGGCTGAGACTGCGGTGACCACAAGTCACGAAACGAGCGCGCCTGGGTCCAGACTGATCGATCGTCTCGACCTGCCGCTCGACCTGCGCACCCTGGAGCCAGCGGCCCTCCGCCAGGTGGCCGACGAGGTGCGACAAGAGATCATCGAGACGGTCGCCTCGAATGGGGGCCATCTCGGGGCCAGCCTTGGTGTAGTGGAACTGACCATCGCGCTCCACGCCGAGCTTCACACGCCTGAAGACGCGATCGTCTGGGACGTCGGTCACCAGTCCTACGCGCACAAGCTCTTGACGGGCCGCCTGGCAGACTTCCATTCTATCCGCACCTACGGGGGAATCTCTGGTTTTCCGACGCGAGGAGAGAGCCGGTACGATCCATACGGCACGGGCCATAGCAGCACCTCCATCAGCGCGGCCGTCGGCATGGTCGAAGCGCGACGCAGTACTGGCGCCAAGTGCGGCAGACCAAGTGACGAGGGCCCTGACTGCCTCGGCGTCGCCGGTCAGCCTGCCAGACGGGTGGTGGCGGTTATAGGGGACGGCGCCCTCACAGGGGGGATGGCCTACGAAGCCTTGAATCACGCCGGCCATCTGCGGACTCCCGTCCTCGTGGTGCTCAACGACAACACGATGTCCATCGAGCGAAACGTCGGGGCGATGAGCGCGTATCTGTCTCGCCTCCGGACCGATCCAAAGCTGTATCGCTTCCGCAGGGACTTCGAAAGACGGCTGCAACGGCTGCCGGGGGTGGGAGAGAAGGTCGCAGCCGTGGGGTCGCAACTCAAGGACAGTATCAAGGCCGCTTTGGTCCCGGGCATGTTGTTCGAGGAGTTGGGCTTCACCTATGTCGGGGTCATCGACGGTCACGATATCGACGCGCTGCGCGCGAGCATCCGGCGGGCGTTGGCCGTAGACGGCCCCGTCCTTCTGCACTGTCGAACGGTCAAAGGCAAGGGGTACCTTCCGGCTGAGCGTCAGCCCGGCCGGTACCACGGCCTAGGCCCGTTCTCGATTTCGACCGGACTATGCGCGGATACAGAAGGTCCCACCACGTATACCCGGGCTTTTGGTGAAGCCCTGGTCGAGTTGGCCAGAGCAGACGACCGGGTGGTAGGCATAACGGCGGCGATGGCTGCCGGCACCGGCCTCGACCTGCTGAAACAGGCGTTCCCTGACCGGTTCTACGACGTAGGCATCGCCGAAGCTCACGCTGTAGGTTTTGCGGCGGGCCTGGCTGTCGCGGGGCGGCGGCCGGTCGTGGCCATTTACTCCACCTTCATACAACGCGCCTACGACCAGATCATCCACGACGTCGCGCTCCAGGGCCTTCCCGTGGTCTTCGCGGTGGACCGCGCCGGATTGGTGGGTGAGGACGGTCCTACCCACCACGGTGCCTTCGATCTATCGTTCCTCCGCATCGTCCCTGGGCTCACAGTCTTTTCTCCTAAGGACGAGGCCGAACTTCAACGCCTATTGGCGACGGCTCTTGCCTTGGACGGGCCATCGGTGATCCGTTACCCTCGCTCACACGGGCTGGGAGTGAATCTGCCTCGGCCCATACTCGCGCTGGATGGACCATGGTGCGAAGTGCTCAGTCACGGCAAGGATCTCGTGCTCGTGGCGACAGGCAGCGGTGTCCAGGTGGCTCGCGAGGCGGCCGGCCGACTGGCGGAACGGGGCATCGCCCCATCGGTCGTCAATGTCCGTCGTTTGCATCCGCTGGATTCTGAGGCCCTTCTGGAGCTAGCGCATGCCCATCAGGCTATCGTCACCGTGGAAGACAACGCGCTTGCTGGTGGGTTCGGCTCGGCCATCATCGAGCTTCTGCAGGACCATGGCCTTGCGCGTTTGGTGGCGCGGGTGGGTCTCCCCGACCGTTTCGTGGACCAGGGCCCGCTCGAGGTGTTGCGTCGCGAGGTCGGGCTGACGCCGGAAAACGTCGCCCGAGTGGCTCTGGAGTTGCTAGGCGAGAGTCCCGCGACCGAGAGATAGGATCTATGGCAGGTCCGCGACGCGTCAGGCTGGATGAGCTCGTTGTCGAACGGGGCCTCGCCGAGAACCGTACTCTCGCGCGCAGTCTCATCATGGCCGGCCTTGTGGTCGTCGACGGGGAACGGCGGGACAAGCCGGGCGTTCCCACCTCCATGACCGCCGAGGTGAAGCTGAAGGCGCGGCCGCGTTACGTGTCCCGCGCCGGCGAGAAGCTTGCCCACGCTCTCGAGCGATTCTCCCTGGACACAGCCGGTGCCATGGCTTTGGACGTGGGCGCGTCGACAGGAGGGTTTGTAGACTGCCTTCTTCAGCAGGGGGCGGCCGCGGTCATTGCATTGGATGTCGGCCGCGGCCAACTCGACTCTCGGTTCCGCCAGGACCCGCGCGTCCATGTCATCGAGCGCGTGAACGCCCGCTATCTGACTCCGGAGCAGTTGCCCTTCGCTCCCGACTTGCTGACCATGGACGTGTCGTTCATATCGGTGGAAAAGGTCTTGCCGGCGGTCGTCTCTTGCATGGCCCCTCGCTTCCGGGCGGTCATCCTCGTGAAACCACAGTTCGAGGCAGGGCCGGAGAAGGTGGGCCGCGGCGGTATCGTTCGTGACCCGCAGGTGCACCACGACGTCCTGTTGCGCGTCGCCCGGTTCGCTCTCCTCGATTTGGCTTTGAGCGTAAGGGGCGTGTGCGAATCCGGTCTGCCGGGAACCGACGGCAACATCGAGTTCTTTGTATATGTCGAGCGAGGTGGAGAAAAGGGCATAGGACTTGATACGCTGGAAAGCACTATCGATGCGACCGCGAGAGCCCCCGGAGGGCAGACAGGCGGTTACTAGTACGTGAGAGAACCGGTCAAACGCGCTCTTGTTCTGACTCATACGCGGGCCGAGGTGTCGGCTCCTATTTTGGCTGACGTGTTGACCCGCTTGTTGGCGCGTGATGTGGCGGTGCTGGTGCCTCCCTCGGAGTGGGGCAAGCACTCTGTTCTACTGGACACGTACCCGAACGTTGCCCTCACCACGGAGCCGCGGGAGCTGGAGGGCGTCGGGCTTTGCCTCGTGCTCGGCGGCGACGGTACCATGCTCCGGGCTTTTCATCTCACGCGCGACCGCGAAATACCGGTCGCCGGCATCAACCTCGGGCGCGTCGGCTTCCTTACCACCCTCAGACGCGACGATCTTGGCGAGGGACTCGACCGATTGCTGGACGGCGACTTTGTCCTTCACAAGCTTCACGGACTCGAAGCAGAGATCCCAGGGGCGACGTTCAACGCAGACAACGACGTGGTGGTGACCAAGGGTGATCGTTCGCACCTTTGCTCGCTCTCGCTGGCTATCAATGGGGTCACTCTCTTCGAAGTGCTCTGCGACGGCGTGGTGGCGGCCACTCCGGCGGGCTCCTCGGCATACAGCCTTGCAGCCGGCGGGCCTCTCATGGGCGTCGATGTACAGGCCTACGTCATAAGCCTGGTGGCGCCTCATGCCCTCGGAGTGCGACCGATCGTGGCCGCCCCGGGCGACACGCTGGAAGTGACCAACGTGGCCACGGACTTCGAAGTCTTCGTCGACATCGACGGCCAACGACTCGCTGCTCTGGCTCCTCAAGCCACATTGAGGATCCGCTTGGGCGGCCCCCATGCTTTGCTCGCCCTTCTCCAGGGAGACAGCCTCTACAGGCACTTCCGCGACCGACTGCTCTAGCCGGGAGGCGAGGCGTCCCGGTGCTCGCGTCACTTACCATCCGCAATTTCGTGCTCATCGAGGACGCGGTGCTCGATTTCGCCCCCAGACTCACCATCCTCACCGGTGAGACCGGGGCGGGCAAGACGTTGCTGACCAACGCTCTCGGACTCTTGGTCGGCGAGAGATCGCAGGACGGCCTAGTGGGCCAGGCCGGAGACGAAGCCTTGATACAGGCGGTCTTTGAGCTGTCCGATGCTGAGGTGGCCGACATACCCGTCTTAGCAAGGGAACTCGTCCCTCTGGATTCCGGCGAGCTCATCGTCACCCGGAGACTCTCAAGACAGGGCCGCAACCGATGCTTCGTCAACGACACTGCGGTGACGTTGGCCACCCTTGGTGACGTAGTGGGCGCGCTCTTGTCCTTTGCCGGCCAACACGAATATCGCCGCTTGCTGGAACCCGCGTACCAGTTGCAGGTGCTCGACGAGTGGGGAGGAGACAGCCTCCTCGAGCTACGGGACAGATACCGAGAAGCGTACGGAGCCGCCCGGGACACCGTCGGGCGCCTCACCGATGCAGAGGCATCCAGGGACTCGCGCGCCAGAGAGACAGAGTTGCTGCGGTTCCAGGTCTCTGAGATCGCCCAGTCCGGACTGTCGGTAGAAGACGAGAGCCAACTGCAGGTGGAGCAGCGCGTTCTCGCACGCGCCGAGGACATCCTCCGCTCGGTATCGGAAGCGGCCTCCTTGCTCAGGGGCGACGACGCCGCCGCGGATTCGCTCTCCCTGTTGGCTCAAGCATCCGGGCGGCTCAGCAGTTTGACGGGGATAGACGGCACGCTCGATCGCTTGGTCGTATCTCTAACTGAGGCTCAATACCAGGTTGCCGAGGTTTCGCGAGAGCTGCACGGTTATCTGGAGGGCGTGTCCGTCGACCCCCAGCGCCTTCAAGAGGTGGACGAGCGTCTGCGCGCGTACACCGACCTCAGTCGGAAGTACGGCGGCTCAACGAGCGCAGCCATCGAGTTCCTCAGCAAATCATCAGACCGGCTGGCGGAGTTGGAGTCGACGGAAGAGAACCTGGGCGTGCTCGAGAAAGCCAGGGCCGAGCAGGTGGCCCTCGGCGTCGCTCTGGCCGAAGAGCTCACTGCGCTCCGTGCCGGCGTGGCCCCGAAACTCGAGGCCGCGATGAAAGACCAACTGGTCGATCTGGGCATGCCAGAAGCACACATACTCGTGGCCATCGACTCCCACCCAGCATGGGAAGACTTGCAGCGGGACGGGGCAGATAACGTTGAGTTCTTGCTGGCCGCGAACCCCGGGCAACCGGCGAGAAGTCTTGCCCGGACCGCCTCCGGCGGCGAGCTCTCGCGCATCCTTCTTGCGGTCAAGTGCGCGCTGGC
>JADGPI010000195.1 GCA_017882525.1 Thermoleophilia bacterium | reverse complement strand
GCCGACGCCCGCCGGGGGCGCCTAGCCAGAGCGACACCCGCCGGTACACGCCGAAGAGGAAGGCGACCAGACTGAGCGCGGCCAGCGCATAGAAGAGGGGGACGGCGTGGACCCCCCAGAAGTATGTGCGCTCGATCGGCATCGCCTGAGTCCCTCCGTCGCTACGCCAGTACCGACTTGGCTACGATCATCTTCTCGATCTCCGTGGTGCCTTCGTAGATCTCGGTGATCTTGGCATCCCGGTAGATGCGGCTCACCTTGCTGTCCGCGAAGTAGCCGTAACCGCCCTGCAGTTGCAGGGCCATGTCGGCGCAGCGCACGGCGTTCTGCCCGCAGAAAGCTTTGGTGGCAGCCACCAGAGCGTGGTCGGTCTTGCCCTGGTCGATACGCCAGGCCGCCTCGTAGACCATGCTCCTGGCCGCCCGAATGCTGGTGTACATGTCGGCCAGCTTCATCTGGGTGGCTTGATACGTGGAGAGCGGAGCGCCGAAGACCGAGCGCTTCTTGACGTACTTGAGACTCTCCGCCAAACAAGCCCGCATCAGGCCGAGGGCCTGGGCCGCTACGCCGATACGGTTGAGGTTGAAGCAGGAGGTGGCGACGGAAAAGCCGCTACCCTCCTGGCCCAGCAGGTTGGAGTACGGGATGCGCACATCGCTCAATGCGACCTCGGCCGTATCCGACGCTCTGATACCCAGCTTGCCGTGCAACTTGTTGGCCTCGAACCCGGGGCGGTCCGTCTCCACGATCACCATGCTGTGGCGGTTGTGCCGCTTGGGGTTGTCGGGGTCGGTGACCACCAGGCAGACGAGCAGATCGGCGCGGGTACCGTTGGTGATGAACATCTTCGAGCCATTCAGGACCCATTCGTCGCCATCCCGGACGGCGGATGTGGACACCGCGGCAAGATCCGAGCCCGCATCGGGCTCGGTGAACGCGCTTCCCATGATCGCCTCCCCGGTCGGGACCAGCGGGAGGTACTTCCGCTTCTGTTCTTCGGTGCCGAACATCTGGATGGCCTCCGCGCCAAACGCTGCAGAGGTGACAGCTACGCCGATGCCCAGGTCGACCGCCGCGAACTCCTCGTGGAGGATGCACTGCTCCATCATCCCGAACCCGGGCCCGCCGTACTCCTCGTCGAGGAAGATGCCGACGAACCCCAGGTCCGCGGCCTTCTTGAAGATGGACTCGTCGAACGTCTCGTCCCGGTCGAACTCTTCGGCGCGGTCGGTGAACTCCTTCTCGGCGAACTCCCTCGCCGCTTTGGCGATGTCTCTCTGCTCCTTAGTGAACTCGAAGTCCATGAAATCCTCCAAGGCAGGATGACTGGTGTTGTACCGCATTCCACTCGCTCAGGGATGCCCGGCCGGCCGCGACCGCAGCGCCGACCGCGGCGGCCCTTGAATGTCCGCCGGCCGGGCTCAACCGCTGTTGGAACAGTCGTGCGCCCGCCGCTGCTATTCGCCGGTCGAACTGCGCTCGGTCTTTTTGCTCTCCGCGTCGAGCTTCTTCTGGTGCTCGCCATCGTGGAAAAGATTGCTGCTGGCTCCAGAGAAATAGTCCCGGGAGTTCATGTTCGAGTGCTCCACGGTCTTGCAGAAGTCTCCGAACATCTCGGTACCAAACGTCATATCGAGATCGTCGACGATACGCTTCTTCCACGGCCGCCTGACGACCTGCGAGGTGAGCCGCCGCACCGTGCGGTGCCGTTTCATGATGAAGTCGGCGATCTCATAGGCCCGCGGGATCAGCTGGTCGGGTGGGACAACCTCAGAGACCAACCCGGCCTGAAGCGCCTGCTGGGCAGTGAACCTCTGGCTCGTGAGCATGGCGTACGCGGCCCCGCGCACCCCCAAGAGCTCCACGAGGCAGCTGTGGATCCCGTCACCCGGAACGATGTCGTAGAGGAAGTGCGGGTCGGCGATGATGGCGTCATCGGCCATGAGACAGATGTCGCACATCAGTGCGATCTCGGCGTGGCCCCCACTGCCGTTGATCAGACCGATGGTCGGGACCTCCACGTCTTGGATCATCGCGATGAGCATCCGGCGTCCGTCGATGAACATGTGCTCGTACCTGGTGTACGCCGGTTCGGTGATCTCGGGCTGCCAACTTTCGGGCTCGAACTCGATGATCCAATCCTTGCCGGTCCCCGTGAAGATGACCAGTTCGATATCGGAGTCGCTGCCTACCGTCCGCCACATTTGACCGATGGCGCGGTGAAGTTCCATACTCCAGAGCTGTGGCCCGCCGTTCGTATGCATGCGCACAAGGAGGACGCCGTCATCACGCTTTTCCATGATGAAGTGCTCTTTGAACATCTCCTTGTACTCTTCATACTGGGGCCAATTGACGAAGTTGGTGAGCGGCACTGCGACCTCCTTTATTAGCGCCGCGGGGACTGGCGGAAACGATGCCTCCCCGGGCTATGCCATATGCAAGTTGCACTATATAATATTGGAACTAGAAATGTAAAGAGGCCGGCCGCACTCGGTGCGTAGGGGGTCAAATGGCTGACGGTCCACAGGAGGTCAGGAGCGAGTCGATGGAATTACTGACAGTGCGACAGCTTTCCGAACTGACCGGTATGCCCCGCTCGACCATCCAGTTCTACATCCGGGAGGAGATCCTCCCTCCACCTCAGCGGCTTCCCAACGGGCGCCCGATATACGGCCGGGTCCACGCAGAGTTGCTTGAGCAGATCAAGCCCCTCAAGGCCGAAGGCAAGAGCCTTGAAGAGATCCGGTTGGTAATCGGCGACAGGGGCCGGTCAGCGACCTTCTACCAAGTCGATGCTGCGGAGGCCATCCAGTCGGCGACCAGAGCGCGGATCGTCGAAGCAGCGGCCCGCGAGTTTGGGCGGAACGGCTACAACCGGGCGCGCCTATCCGACATAGTCAAGCAGGCAGGCGTGACTCCCCAGGTATTCGCCTTGTACTTCTCATCCAAGAAAGAACTCTTCGCCGAATCGTTCGGCGTCGTCAGCAGGCGAGTCTCCGAAATGGCGATACCGGTGATGGAGTCCGAGAGCGACTTGCGACAGAAGCTTCTAGCGAGGTTCGAGAATCTGCTGCGTTCCCGCATGCCTGATACGGGTTTGTGGGCCTTGGCTAGGGCTGAGGCTCTGTACGAGGGCGGGGCACCCGCGGCCAGTGCTCAGCAGGCTTATAGACGGATGAGTTCGTTGCACGTGGCTGAGCTCGCCCGGCTCCGCCAAAAAGGCGAGGACACAAAGCCGCAGGTCTCCGACGAGTTGATGGCCTATTGCTTCCTGGGGGCCGAGGAGTTCCTGATCATGCGTCTCGGTTGGGACGAGGAGTTCTCCGTCGAAGACGCGCTCAACGCCTACCGCTTGTTAATCAGCGCTGTGCACGCGGAATACGAGGGGAAGTGTGAGGACGTTGACATCTGAGCGAATCCTCGTCATGGGCGCCGGCTCGATGGGCACCATGTTGGGTGCGCGCCTTACCGCCGCTGGCTTTGCAGTCGAACTGGCCGATGTGAATCGAGAGCATGTGGAGGCACTGAACGCGCACGGGGCGTCGGTGGTGGGCACGGTTACCTGGGAGGTGCCCGTTCGGGCTATCACGCCCGAGAAGATGGACGGGACCTATGACCTCGTCTTCTTGCTGGTCAAGCAGACCCACAATGAGGCAGCATTCGCGCATATCGCTCCCCACCTTCAGCCGAGGGGCATCGTATGCACCCTGCAGAACGGGATCCCAGAACCTGCTGTGGCAGCGGCTTTCGACGCGGACCGGACGCTGGGTTGCGCCGTCACATGGGCAGCCACCTATCTTTCACCAGGCAGAGTCGAAGCCACGTCGGCCCCGGAACAATGGCATGCAGCCTTGGGGACGCTGGACGGAGAGGTGGTGGAAGCGGCAACCAGGGTGCAGGCGATTCTTTCAACAATGTGCCCCACTCAACTCGTCGGCAACATGACCGGCATCCGCTGGAGCAAGTTGCTTGTCAACACCTCCTTTAGCGGCATGTCCACCGCGCTCGGCTGCTCCTTCGGCGAGATACTGGACGACGCCACCGCGCTCAAGGCGGCGCAGTACATCGCCCGGGAATGCATCCGGGTGGCCGAGGCCCAGGGTGTCGAGATGGCCGAACTCTCACCAGGGCTGTACTTCCCCGCCTTGATGGACTTCCATTCCGAGAAGGAACGACTTGCGACCTCCGGCATCTATCGGCAACTCTGGGGATCGGCTCGCTCGGGAAAAGCGAGCATGCTGCAGGACGTGGAGAACGGCAGGAGGACAGAAATCGACTTCATCAACGGAGTGGTCAGCGAGATCGGTCGACAATACCGAGTCCCCACGCCGGTCAACGACACCGTGGTTCACATTGTCAAGGAGATCGAGGCCGACAGACTGATGGCCGGGATGCAGAACTTGGACCATTTTTGCGCTCTTTGAGCCCTGGTGGACTGCCTGTTTGCCAAAGCTTGTGACCCAGGTGAACGAGCGGTTCGCGAGAATCTCGGAGCGCTTCCAGCGGGTTGACGAGGATGCGGAACAGGAGGTCAAGCACCCCGCAACGCAAATGGCTGCCGACGACGCGCTGCGGGTGGACCTGCGAGGTCATGTCGACGGCGTGCGGAGGCCTATCGACTTCATCCAGGTCGGAGGAGCGAAGTGGGCCAAGCGCGGCTTCGTCGCACTTGTCATAGGCTGAGGGGTACATTTATCCGGATTCATGCCGCCAATCGGAATAGAATGTACCCTTCAGGCCGAGTGAGGAGTGCCGGCGATGCGGGTTGTAGAAACCTTCGATGCACTGGACCATTCCCAGCATCCACTAGACCTGCATCGGATGGGTAGGCCGACGGCCCATGCAGCGACGCGTCTTTTGCACGGTTTCTCCAGAGCTAGAGTACAACTCCACGCTGCGTCTGTGAGGCAATGCAGTCTAGTAGACGCCGAATTGATGGACCGACTGCATCATTGCTCGCAGATTGACATCATTTCCCTGGTGCATCGCTGCGCCTGTGTCGAGGAGGAAACCGCCCCCCGGAGCAGCCACTTCAAGCAATCTGCGACAGTCAGCGGAGACGTCCTCGGGCGTACCGGCCTGCAATAGCGACAAGGGTACGTTGCCCTGAATGC
>JADGPI010000194.1 GCA_017882525.1 Thermoleophilia bacterium | reverse complement strand
CGGGCGGCGCGGGCCAACGCCATCTACACCGAAGAGAAGACGCTGACTGTGCGCAAGTCGTACGAGAATCCGGCGGTGCAGCGCGTATATGCCGAGTTCCTCACCGACGGGCCTTGCGGCCACAAGAGCCACGAGCTACTGCATACTCACTACGTGAACCGAGGCAAGTTCATCGAGTAGTCGCCGGCGCCGCGCAGCGGCGCGGCGACGGGCTCAGCAGTCGCCGCCGGATCGTGAAGGGTCACGGTGAAGGTGCTGCCCTCACCTTTCTTGCTCGAAACGATTGCGTCCCCGTCGTACAACTGAGCGAGCTTGCGCACGGTAGAAAGCCCCAGGCCGCTCCCCAGGACCTTGATGGTGTCCTCGTTCTTGATGCGCACGAATTCGGTGAAGAGCTTGGCCGCTTCTTCGGGACTTAGGCCTATGCCGGTGTCGGCCACACTCACCTTCAGCGCTCCTTTGTCCCGCAGGATGTCGACCGCTACGCTGCCGCCGTCGCGGTTGTACTTGACCGCGTTCGAGATGAGGTTGTTGAGGATTATCTCTATCTCGCTCGGATCGGCGACCATTTCCACCGGGCCGTCCGGCTTCAACGCGATGGTGATGCCGCGTTCCGCGGCCTCGGCGGAGAGTAGGTCCACGGCGGACTTCGCCATAGCCCGCACATCGACGCGTGCGAAGCTGCGCTGCTTCTGGCCGGATTCGATGCGGGTGAGGTCGAGCAGGTCGAAGATGAGCTTCTTCATGCCGTCCAGCCGGATGAGGCTGCGGTCGATCATTTGCAGGCGTTCGGGCGGTTCGTCGGTCTGGAGGATCCGCAGATAACCCTCGATCGCGTTGAGCGGGGCCTTGAGTTCGTGGGCGAGCACGGAGATGAAATCGAACCGCACCTGCCGCTTCTCCTCCGCCAGCCTTCGTGCTTCTTTGCTCAGGATGAGCTGACCCGTGGCCTTGCGTACAGCGTACCGGAGCTCGTCGGGCGAGAAAGGCTTGGGCAGGAAATCATAGGCGCCAAGCTTAGTGGCCTGGACGGCGGTCTCGAACGTGGCGTACGCGGTGATCATGATCGTCAGGATCGAGCGGTTCTGCTTGTTCAGGTCGGTGAGGATATCCAGGCCGCTCATGCCGGGCAATTTCAGGTCCAGCAGAAGGAGGTCGAACTGGCCCCCGGCGGCGACTGCGTCCACGAACTGCTCTCCGGTGGTGAAGTACGTGAAATCGTAGGAGGCGTCGACGGCGACATCGGGCACATGCACCCGGTATTTGGCGAGAATGCGGCGCACGCCCACACAGAGCGGCTCCTCGTCGTCCACCATGGCGACTCTTACCACTTGTTGCTGAGATCCCACGAGGTCCTCCACTCTCGCCGGTTTAGGCCGGGCGCTCCTCGTATCGCGGTAGCTTGATGGTGAAGGTAGTGCCGGTAGGGCCGGCTTTTCGGTCGCTGTTGGACTCCACGGTGATCTGGCCGCGATGCATCTTGACGATGCCGTGAGTCACCGCCAGCCCGAGGCCGGTGCCCATGCCCACTTGCTTTGTGGTGAAGAAAGGGTCGAACAGCTTGGCCATGTTCTCTTCCGGGATCCCGCTGCCGGTATCGGAGACGCGGATGATCACTTCTTCGGGCGTGTCGCTCAAGCCCACCGCGACCGTGCCTCCCTCCGGCATCGCCTGCTGCGCGTTGCTCAAGAGGTTCGTGAGTACCTGGACGATCTGATCGGAATCGATCTCGGCCACCGGATCCTTGAGCTGATCCTCGACCTGCACCTCGACTCCCTCGTTGACCGGTGTAGTGTGAAGGACTTTCTTCACGAGCCCCGCGAGATCGGTCGGTTGGCGGACCACCCGGCTTTGGCGCGCAAAGTTGAGCAGACCGGAGATGATGCGCTTGCAGCGGTTCGCCTGGTCGACGATCGTCTCCAGATCCTCGTGGATCTGCGACTGCTCCTCGCACTCCTCGAGGACGAGGTTGGCATGCAAGAGCAAGATGCCGAGTGGGTTGTTCACTTCGTGAGCGATACCCGCGGCCAGTTGGCCCATGCTCGCCAGTCTGCCCGATTTTTCGAGAGCTTCCTTGGCGTCTTCCAGCGAGCGGTGCGAATCCTCCAGCTGGCCGTAGGCCGTGCGCAGCTGCTCGATGGTACTCGGAAGGCACATCTCGGAGTCGGCAAGACCGGCGTAGACCGCCCGCGCGTGATCGAGGCAAGTGTCGTAACCGCAGGCGCCACAGTTGAGAAAGTCCTCCTCACTGTGTTTTCCCATGCGCTCCAGGATCTCCCTGAGTTCCTCCACGGTCGCCGGACCGCCTAGAGTCTGCGCATCCGGCCGGAAGCTGCGGGAGAGATCGATGTCGGCGTAGCGCTCGCGGGCGCCGGCGACCTCCGCTCTTTGCTCCTCGTCGAAGCCCGCGATGCGGTTCTTCGCGTACCTGCTGATGCGGCTGCGCCGCTGGAGGTTGGTCTCGCTGCTGGTCATGCCGGCCCCGGCGAAACAGCCTTGACAGGACAACACGTCCAGGAGTCGGGCGTCCGGATGAGCGACATCGAACTCATTGATCGCATCCACGAACTCATCGCGACCCTCCGCGACGACGATCTCGCCGCTCAAGAGATCCTCCTGGAGGCCCGCAGTCTGCAAGAGCCCACCGGAGATGGGGAACACGGCGCCGACGCCCCCATACGGGGGGTCGAAGTCGTCGGCGGCTTCCACGCTGTCTGGCTTGACACGCCTCTGCTCGAACATCTCCCGCAGTTCGGCGAAGGTGAGGACGGCGTCGACCTCAGTGTGGGTCAGGTCGATGGAAGCGCGCTTCTTGGCTATACATGGGCCGATGAAAACCACGTGGAGATCTTGGCCCAGATCGTGACGTAGCACCCGGGCCATTGCCACCATCGGTGAGAGCACCGGGGCCAGGAAGCGGGTGAGCGCGGGCTGATACTTGCGGACATAAGAGTGGACGGCCGGACACGGGGTGGTGATGTAGCGACCCTTGGGATCGCGCTCGAGCAGTTTGGCGTACTCATGGGCGATCAGATCGGCGCCCAGTGACATCTCGTGGACGGACGAGAAGCCAAGTGCGCGGATCATGGCTACAAGGCGACCCGGCTCGATATCCGAGAACTCAGCGGGGAAACTCGGAGCCAGCATTGCCGCGGTCTTCTCTCCCGAATCCACGAGCGCAAAAGCCTTCTGCGTGTCGTCGCGCACATGCTTGGCGTTCTGGCTGCACACCAGCAGGCAGTTCCCGCAGCCTATGCATCGGGGTTGGATGACGCTGGCCTGTCCGTCGACCACTTGGATAGCCTTGGCCGGGCATTCGCGGACGCATGCGTAGCACATGCGGCATTTCTCGCCGATGATGGTGACGAGTGGGTTCTCCTCCGAAGGCATCTAGACGCCCCGAGGAGCGGCGCCGCCCGCGTCCGCGGCGCCGCCGGCGCCGCCGGAAGTGCCAGGTGGGCGATACGCCGTCAGCAGTTCCGCGACCTTGTCCAGCAGGCGCTGGGGGTCGAGCGGTTTGTCAAAATAGGCATCCACGTGCATCTCCGTGAGTTCCTCGTCCGAACGCGGGCGAAAATCCAGCCCAAGAGCGCTCGAGACAGAGGTGGAGATGATCACGGGCAGGTCGTGGAATCGCGGATCTTGTTTAACCTGACGGGAGAACGAGAAGCCGGAGT
>JADGPI010000193.1 GCA_017882525.1 Thermoleophilia bacterium | reverse complement strand
CCGCTGCGGGTAGCATTCATCCCCGGAAGTGTACTTGCCCCCAAGCTCGAGGGTTCGCAGGTCTTCCGGAGGCGTCACTCGCGCATCGTAGCCGATGGAGCGGAAGGCGGCAGCGAGCAGGTAAGAACCGCCGTATGGCATCCGAGGCAGCCAGAGGGGCCTGCCGGTGACGTCGGCCTTCTGTTTGGCCTGCGGGCTGTGGTCCGCGCCCAGTGCGACGATGGGTTTGGGCAGAGAAGCCAGCGCGGCGGCCAGGGCCTCGTGGGAGGCTTTGCCGTTATCGTGGCCTGTAGTGGTGCGCATCCCCACTTAGCCCTCCCTGACCGGTTCTCTTACCGCTTGCTCGCCCCGGGCCCACCAACGCAAGAACCCCTTGCTGTCAAGGTAAGCTTCACATCTGGTCATGGCGCCGGCATCGTTGGTGTGCTCGTCGAATTGGAGGATGAGGAACGGTTCGGGCGACGCCGGCCGGATGAAGTGCTTCACGTACGAATCCGGGCCGCACTTGAAGTTGGTCATGTAGATCATGTGAAGGTTCGGGTAGTGCGCAACGATTTTCGCCGCCTGCAGGATCTTGCGGCCGTAGTTCCAGAACATGTTCGCCGTGATATCCCGGGTCTCGACTCTCCACAGGGGCAGGAAGTCGAGCGGGATGATGTTCACCCCGTAATAGCGCCGTAGTTTGGCGGGGATGTCCATGTTCACGCCGGAGTCGTAGATGTTGTAGGGGCGGCCGACCAGGACTATCCCCAATTCGTCGTGCTCTGCCAGCGTGGCCAAAGCGTCTGCCCCGGCGACCACGAGCCGGGCCCTGAAGTCGGCCTGGGCAGCGTACGCTTCTTTGAGAGCCTCGTCGACCGTCTTCTCCGGCACGCCGAACCGTTTCATCGCTTCGCGCATGGTCTCCTGGATGTACTCCGACCCGCGCCGGAAGTGAAGCGTGGGGGCGAAGAAGCGCTCCCTGTAGGCCAAAAAATGCGGGGCGAAACTGATTACGTGGGGGAGCGTCTGCCCCCACGGACACGCGTGCGACTCAAGCTCGGGGTGATCGGTCTCTTCGTTGAGCTGGTTGGGGACGAAGGCGAAATCCGCGCCTTCGTCGAAGAGCTCGGCCACATGCCCGTGAGCGACCCGGATGGGGAAACACGGCTCGGCCACCGAGTATTCGATGCCGGCCTCTCTGATCTTCTTGTCGGTCTGCTGCGAGACCATGACGTCGAACCCGCACTGCCGGAAGAAGGTCGCCCAGAACGGAAGACGGTCGAACGTGTACATGGCCCGCGGGATGCCCATGGTCCCGCGCGGTGCGCCCGTGCCGCTTCGCAGGACCCCGGAGTAGTCCTCCGCTTCCGTGACGAAGGAGTAAAGCAGCGATTCTCGGAAGGCAATGAGGTCGCGGATGATCGGCTCGCGGTCCACCTTCGCCCGCTTGCGGTAGCGATCGGAGCATTTGTCGCCCCAGTAGGTCTTCTCGTCGCCGATGGTGAATTGGCGGATATCACACTCGTTGCTGCAGCCTTTGCAGGTGAACTCGCGCATGGTGTAGTCCACTTGGCTCAGATCCCAACCGCGGAAGCGCGACGGCACCTGTGTGGCCGCCATCTTCTCGCGGGCCAGGAGCGCGGCACCGATAGCGCCCACCACGCCATTGTAAGGGGGGACGATTATGTCTTTTTGCAGAATCATGCTGAACGCGGCGGCGACCGAGTCGTTGTAGGCGGTGCCGCCCTGGAAGTAGATGGTGTCGCCGACGTGCCGCTGGCCCACAAGCCGGTTGAGGTAGTTGAAGGCGATGGAATAGGCCAGACCGGCCACGAGATCTTTCTTGAGCGCGCCGCGTTGGACGTACGAGTTGACGTCGCGCTCCATGAAGACTGTGCAGCGTTCGCCCAGCCGCACCGGCGCTTCTGATGAGAGAGCCAGCTCCGCGAACTCGCCGATGATGTTGATATCGAGTTTCTCCGCCTGCTCTTCCAGGAAGGATCCCGTCCCGGCGGCGCAGGCTTCATTCATGGCGAAGTCCACCACCACACCGTTCTCCAGGCTGATGAATTTGGAATCCTGGCCCCCTATCTCAAAGATAGTGTCGGGGACGCGGTCGATGAGCTTGCGCCCGATGAACGTGGCGCCGGTCTTGTGTGCCGTGATCTCGTCGTTGACCGTGTCCGCGCCGATCAACTCCCCGATCAGCTCCCGGCCCGAACCGGTGGTGCCGACCCCGAGGATGCGAAGTCGCGGACCCATCTCACTCCAGATGTCCGCCAGGCCCTTGTCCACCACTTCCACCGGGCGGCCATCGGTCTTGACGTAGATTTCCTTGACGACCTCCCCCGCTGTGTCCAGCACTACCAGGTTGGTGGACACCGAGCCGATGTCCACGCCCAGATAGGCCTCCACCTGGCCCTCGTCCGGGAACTGGTACGGCTTCACCCGGTCACGCAAGAGGATGACTCTGTCCATCGACAGAGCGTCGCTGGTCTGAAAACCGGATGTCTGTTGGGTCCGGAGCGAGGCCAGGTCGAGGCTCACAGCACGCGCGTCGCCATTCTCGCAGGCGATCCCTCGCTCGTCTGCCTCGAGAAGGGCGCTGCCGATCGCACCCATCCAGGCGTAATACCCGGGGATGACCAGTCGCGTCTCGTCCATGCCGAAGGCCTCACGAAGGGCGGCAACCGCACCTTTGTTGGCCGCCACCCCACCAATGAAAGCCACCTTCCCGGCGACATCTTTACCCTTGGTGATGGTGCCGCGATAGTTCCGCACGACCGCGTTGCAGAGGCCCTTGAGCACCTCGGGCGGTTGATATCCCTTCTGCTGAGCGTGGATCATGTCCGACTTGGCGAACACCGAGCAGCGACCGGCGATGGAAGCGGCTTTGCCGGCCTCCCGGACGATGTCCCCGACGTCTTCGATGTCGTAGAGGAGACGATTGGCTTGTTGGTCTATGAAGGAGCCGGTGCCCGCGGCGCAGTCGCCGTTGGTGCCATAGTCGGCGATGCCCACTCGACCCGTGACCTCGTCGGTCTCAAGCTGGATGAACTTCGAGGTTTCCCCGCCCATCTCGAAGATGGTTGAGACATCCGGATGCAACTCACCCACGGCCCGAGCGAGAGCCTTGAACTCGTTCTCGTAAGGGACGTTCAAGAGCTGTCCGATGAGTTTGCCGCCACTGCCTGTGACTCGGACTCCCTTGATCAGGTCGTCCGGCAGTGAAGCCGTGACCTGTGCGAGGAGCTCGCAGGTGGCCGTAGAAGGGCTCCCCTTGATGCGACGGTACGCGGTCGCGAGGACGGGGGGCGCAGAGCCGGCCGGCAGGACAAGCTCGTCGGGGCTCGCGTCGTAGAACAGTTCGGACTCGGAAGCTAGTTTCCGGAACAGGTCGCGGTCTTCCGGTCCGCCCACCACAGCGATCTTCACGCTGATGCAGCCGATATCAATGCCAAGCGTCGCCATCGTCAGTGCACAGCCTCCACATTGGGCAGTCCCCGTCCCGCTTGCGAATCGTTCCGCAGGCCGGCTTAAATCGCCGTGACCGCTGGGATACCAGGTGGGGGGCACGCTATAGAAAGGGACCCCGAGGGCCCCGTGTGCCTTGACCGCCGGTTATCTTGCTTCGCAGCGCGGATAAGCTTACCACGTAGTATGTCTCCGGGGATGCCTCGAGCATTGGGACGCGACCGCGGCTAGCACGGTTGTCCGTCCGCAGCATGTCCTCCGAAAGACCGCCGACATGACTTAAGCGTCGACTGTCGGGCCCCGGCGAGGACAGTCTGTCTGGCCCCCTCTCATGGGTCTTCATGCGGGAGGGCCCGGCGGTACGCCGGGCCCTCCCGCATCCACAAGGTGGATGGTCATTTTGACAACGCGAGCTGCGAAGGATCGGGGTCAGCCAATAGCAAGTCCTCCCGTCTCTCCAGTGCGGATACGGATGCACTCCTGGAGGTCTAGGATGAAGATCTTGCCGTCTCCGATGTTGCCCGTGTGAGCGCCGATCTTGATCGCATCGAGGGTCGCTCCCACAAACTGCTCGTTGACCGCGATCTCGATCTTGACCTTGCGCAGAAGGTTCCCGGGTTCCACGTGGCTACGGTATACCTCGGCCACTCCTTTCTGGCGCCCACGGCCCATGACGTCCGACACGGTTATCAGATGGATCTCCGCCTCCTCGAGGGCTTCCATCACGGCCTCGAGCTTGTCTGGCTGGATGACGGCTACGATGTACTTCATTCGTTCACAGCTCCTTTGCAGACTGTGGACATCAAAGGTGCAGGGAAGCCGGGTAGGCGGGTACGCCCATCTCCGGTACGTCAAGGCCGATCATCTCTTCGTCCTTGGACACCCGAATACCTTGGATTCTCTTCTGGATGCGGAAGAAGGTGTACATGAGTCCGAAGGCCCATGCCACGACGACCACGATCGAGATGGCCTGCGCGCCCAATTGGCCCCAGCCTCCGCCATAGAACAGGCCCCGGACGGTCCCCGCGACTCCGTTGAAGCCATCACCGTACGACCCGTCGGCGAACAGACCCAAGGAAAGGAGGCCCCACAGCCCGCACACCGCATGGACGGCCACCGCGCCGGGCGGGTCGTCGACTTTGAGGACTCGCTCGACGAACAAGACGGCGCCTACGACGAGGAGGCCGGCGACCAGCCCGATGATCGCGGCACCTACGGGGCTCACAAAGGCGCAGGGGGCTGTTATGCCTACGAGGCCGGCCAACATGCCGTTGGCCGCCATCGAGGGGTCGGGCTTTCCAAAGAGCTTCCAGACCAAGAACATCGCCGCGAGGCTCCCAACCGCCGCCGCGATGAAGGTATTGACGATGACCACCGGGAAGCGGAGGTCCGTCGCCGCCAATGTAGATGCCCCATTGAAACCGATCCATCCGAAGACCAGGAATAGCGTGCCCAAGATGGCGATGGGGATGTTGTGACCGAGGATAGTCCGCGGTTTCCCATCTTTCCCGAACTTCCCGATACGGGGGCCGAGGACTATGGCGCCTGCGAGGGCCGCGAAACCGCCCACAGCGTGGACTACCCCCGAACCGGCAAAGTCGAGAGCACCGTGCCCAAGACCCACGTTGCGTCCGAGAGCCGACAGCCAGCCTCCGCCCCATATCCAGTTGCCATAGATGGGATAAACAATGGCAGCCATGAAGAAGCCGTAGATGCAGAAGGCTGAGAACTTCCACCGCTCGGCCATTGCGCCCGTCGGGATGGTAGCTGCAGTGTCCATGAACACGAGCTCGAAGAAGAAGAGCGCGAGAATGGCGACGTCGTAGCTATGGCCGGAAAGGAAGAAGCCCTGGTGGCCGATAAGCCCCCATCCGCCGACCCCTGCCAACCCGCTCAGAGGCTGAGTACCACCCAGAGTGCTGAGAGTTCCGACACCTCCGAACTGGAAGGCGAAGCCCACCGCCCAGTAGGCCACCACGCCGATAGCGAAGATGACGAAGTTGGTCATTATGACGTGCACAGCATTCTTCGCGCGGCAAAAGCCTGTCTCGAGTAGAGCGAAGCCCGTCTGCATGAAGAAGACGAGCGCGCCGCCGAAGATGAGGAAGAACATGTTTAGCGAAACCTTGACATGCCCCAGTTGAGCGGCAAGCTCACCGGTGGTCGGCTGGCCCGGGACCTTGGACAGGACATCCGCCGCGGTGCCTGTCGCGGAGCCGCTCGGATCGCCTGCGTGCGCCATCCCGACGATGAGCACGAACAGCAGTCCGGCCAAGCCGATGATCTTGATCGCCGCTTTCGCGGCGGGCGACCAGGCCCATGGAGCCTGGATGATGAGAGGAGCGGGGTTCGGATTCCTCCTGAAAGTCGGTGCCCGCATGTCGCCTCCTTTACGAAGAGATGGTCGGTCCTCAGAGATGATACGAATCGGTCGCCTTGTACACATGTTCCACGTGTCGGATATTGAGGCGTGGTTGGCTGTACAAACGAACGAACAAGTCGACTCTATCGGGCATATCCGAGGCGCTCGCTTGTCCTAACGGATAGGCGCCTGCCTGAGGAGCATGGCCATACGGCCAAAAAGGCGCTCCTCGTGGTATCTTGTGACCAGTCATGCCGGTCACCGTGGGACAGATCTTAGAACTCGACGTGCTCAAAGACGCGCGTCTCCTCGCGGGCAAGGGAGGCCTTGGCCGCAGAGTGTCGTCGGTGACCGTCGGTGAGGTCCCGGACATCGCCGACTGGCTCTCCGGTGGGGAGCTCGTCCTCTCGACAATGTTCGCCGTCAAGGGCGACCTCGAGCGGCAGCGGGAGTTCTGTCGCCGGGTGATGCTTGCCGGAGCGGCAGCCCTTTTCGTGAAGACCACGCGCTTTGTCGAGAACGTCCCCCGGGATGTTCTCGAACTCGCGGAGAAGCGCAACTTCCCCATCATCGAGGTGCCACAGGGCCTGCGTTGGACCCGTTTGATGCAAGAGGCCACCGAGATCATCATCAACCGGCAGGCGTCTCAGCTGGAGAAGTCCCAGTCCATCCATCGCGATCTGCTGGGCGTTGTGATCCGAGGGGGAGGCTGGCAAGAGCTTGCCGACGAAGCGTCGCGTCTCATAGAGATGCCCGTGTTGATCATGGACGTCTACCTGGAGCTGTTGGCGGCGTCTTCCGGTCTACCACTGGCGGCGAACGTCCTGGAGGCCGAGCTCAAGAAGCCCGAGGTCCAGGCGAGCCTCGACGAGTTGGGGCGTGGGCAGAAGCT
>JADGPI010000192.1 GCA_017882525.1 Thermoleophilia bacterium | reverse complement strand
TGCAGATGTTTGCGGTCGGCGATGGAAAGGCGACCGTCAAGCTCGCCATCGACTCCCTGACCATACCTGAGAACGATGTCGTCGACCCGCAGACCGACCTGAGCAACGTCCTGCCGGCCTACTTGCTCCTTCAAGTCGACAATCAGGGCAAGATCCTGGCGATATCCTATGGCAGCAAAGGCAAACCCGAGCAGGCCCTCGACCAGTAGATGGTGGCCGAGCTATCCACATACATCACCCCGATCACCGCGGCGTTGATGGTTCCCTATTCGGGTCAACTGGCCAAGCCGGGCGATAGTTCTCACCCCCCCACGGTGACGTACACCGGCCTGGGCAAGAAACTCATGGATGTCGACACCTAGATCGACTACCTGTCATTCGCCTCTGGGGTCGCGAAACTGGGCGTCAACGTCGCAGCGACCAACATTGACATTCCGTTGCGCTTCGATTTCAGGGTCCTGCTGCGGTTGATAGGCTACACGGGCCCGACGGGGAACGATCCGTGGATCATGGACATGAGCGTGGGTACGAGTGTCAACGCCACGGGGGAGTACGATCTCGATACGAAATCCGGACTGCCCACCGGCCTTACGCTTTCGAGCACCATGATGTTCGACATGTACGTCCACCAGACGCCGCCACAGCTCCTGTCTGTCTGGCCGACTTCGGACTTCGCCCATGGCTGGGTGGACCACGCCTACTTGAGGGCCGCGGATAAAGTCAGCCCATTCACGGTCACGTTCAGCTTGACAAAGGACGCAGGGCAGTAAGAATCGGGCCCGCCCGGCGAGGCGGCCCAGGCTCGACGCCTGGTCTGCCGCCGCCACATACACCCGAACTCCCGGCGCCTTCACCGGCGCCGGGCTGCTATTCTGAGCCGGGTACGTTCAAGCGCAGGTCGCGAGTGGCGTGCCCAAGCCGCAAAACCGTCGGTGGAGGGATCGTCCCCGGATGCACCTGAACGAACGAGCACCCGCCAAGGTCAATCTCTCTTTGTTGGTCGGACCGCGCGACGAACACGGTTATCACGAGCTTTTCACTGTCTTTGCTCCCGTTGACGTGTACGACGAACTGGAGTTCGAGCTGGAGGCCCGTTTATCTGCGGGTAGGTCGTGCGAACTGCGCGTGGCGTGCCCGGCGATATCGGGTGAAGCGAACCTGACGGCTCAGGCGTTGCGCGCTCTGGAGCGGCATACCGGATGGGCGTTCGATGGTTTGGTGGAAGTGGCCAAAGGTATTCCCGTGGGAGCCGGCCTTGGGGGAGGGAGTGCGGATGCGGCGATGGCGCTTCGGGCAGGAGCGCGTGTGCTGGAGGAAGCCGGCGGTCCGGTTCTGAGCGACACAGTCCTGCGGATGTTGGCCCGGACTCTCGGCGCCGACGTGGCGTTCTTCCTCGACAGCCGCCCCGCCATCGGCCGGGGAATCGGCGAACTCCTCGAGCCGCTGTCGCTCCCCAGCCTGGACCTCGTGCTCGTGTTCCTCGAACATCATCTGTCAACGGCCAAGGTCTATCGGGCGTTCGACGCTCTGCGTCAACCTGAGGGTAAGGTTGACTTCGCCGCCCGGGCCGCCGCCGCGGAGGCCCGTTGGCTCGCCTTGGCCGATGCCATGACTGAAGGCACGCTAGCCGCGGGTGAGATCGTCGCGGCCCTTGCCGGTCTCCTCGAGAACGACCTTGAAGAAGCCAGTTTCGGACTCTTTCCGCCGCTCATTGCGGCGAAGCAAGCCCTATTCGATGAGGGAGCCTCGGGTTGCCTTATGAGCGGTTCGGGGCCGACGCTCTATGGAGTCTGCGAGTCACGCGCTACGGCCGCGGAGTTGTGTCGGCGTGTCCAGCGACGTGGGCTGAACGCGAGGGTCGCCAGGGCCGGACGGCTCGGCGACAACCCCGTTCTTTCTTGACACCCTTCCCGCGCCTGGCCTATACTTCGTCGGCTCGCGAGGAGTGGACCTTCGCAGTAAGAAGCGTTGGGGCGTGGCCAAGTGGTAAGGCAACGGGTTTTGGTCCCGTCATTCGTAGGTTCGAATCCTGCCGCCCCAGCTTCTCCTTTCTTGCCTGAATCCGCCGAGGTGTCTGTTGGAACCTGTTTCTTGCTTGGAGAGCGTCGTGGTTCTGGCAGCCGGCCAGGGCAAGCGCATGAGGTCCGATCTCCCCAAGGTGCTGCATCCGGTGTGCGGTGTCCCCATGCTTCTGCACGTCTTGTCTGCCGCGTCGGAGGTGGGGGCGAAGCGCACCGTCGTAGTTCTTGGCCACGGCCATGAGCTGGTGCGGCCCTTGTTGTCCGCAGGCGTCGAGGTAGCCCTCCAAGCGCAACAGCTGGGGTCTGGCCATGCTCTGCTCTCCGGTTCCGACGTTATCCCGGAGGGATCGATGCTGGTGCTCCCCGGAGACACGCCGTTAGTCACGGGAGCGGTACTCAAAGGGCTTGCTCGGGCCCACGCGGATTCTGGCGCGAGCGCCACGGTCCTCACCATGATCCTCGAAGATCCAACCGGGTACGGACGCGTGGTCCGGCACCAGGACGGGTCGGTGCTCAGGATAGTGGAGCATCGCGATGCTTCTCCTGAGGAACTCGCCATCTGCGAGGTGAACACCGGCATGTACGTGCTGCCGGCGCCGGAGACTCTCGAGATACTGCGGCGCGCGGGCACGGACAACGACCAGGGAGAGCTCTACCTCACGGATGTCGTGGAGGCGCTGCGGGCGGCCGGCGCCAGGGTCGGAGCTTCCGTGGTGGCCGATCCCCGTTTGGTGCTGGGTGTCAACTCGCGGGTTGAGTTGGCGGACGCGGAGCGTATCCTGGGAGAGCGGATCAAGAAGGGGTGGATGATCGCCGGTGTGACAATCGTCGATCCCGCGTCTACCTCTATCGAGGCCACCGTGAGCATCGAGCCTGACGTCCTTATCCGGCCCTTCACGTCGTTGCGCGGTGCGACCTCAGTGGGAACGGGGAGTGAAGTGGGGCCGTGCTCGACGCTGATAGACGCGAAAGTCGGTTCGGCCTGTAGGCTGCCTCATGTCTTTGCCGAGGGGGTTGTGGTCCCGGATGGGAGCGTTATCAGCCCGTTCGCTTGGTTGGCTGAGGGTGCAAGCGACGCGCAGCCTGGCGCCATCGATGATACCTTACTGGGTAGAGACCGGACTTAGGAGGAGCTGGGCATGGGAGACTGGGAACCGCGTAGTTGTGCGCGGATCACCCCTGAGCGCTCGTTGATGTTGTTCTCCGGCCGCGGCAACCCTGAACTCGGCCACAGGATCGCCGAAAAGCTGGGGATCGAGCTGGGCCGGGTATTGGTCAAGACTTTCTCCGACGGCGAGATCTACGTGAAGTACGAGGAGAGCATCCGAGGCGCGGATGTCTTCATCGTGCAGCCGACATGTCGGCCCGTGAACGAGAACCTGATGGAGCTCCTGATCATGGTCCAGGCGGCCAAGTTGGCGTCCGCACACCGGGTGACTGCCGTTATGCCTTGGATGGGTTACTCGCGGCAGGACAAGAAGAGTTGCCCTCGGGAACCGATCACCGCCCGTTTGGTGGCCGACATCATCGAAGCGGCTGGGGTGGACCGGGTGCTCACTATGGACCTCCATGCCGGTCAGTTGCAGGGCTTCTTCAGTGTGCCCGTGGACCACATGACGGCTCTGGCCATGATCGCTGACTACTTCCGGCTCAAGGATCTGAAAGACCTGGTCATCGTCTCGCCGGATGCGGGTGGACTGAAGACCGCCAAGCGCGTGGCCGACCGGCTGGAATGCTCCGTGGCCGTGCTCACCAAGCTCCGTCCGGACCACAACGTCTCCCGGATCATGCACGTCATCGGGGATGTGAGCGGGAAGACCGCGATCATCGTGGACGACATCATAGACACCGCCGGCACCCTGGTGAACGGGGTGGAGGCTCTCATCGAGAAGGGCGCCAAGGACGTTTACGCGGCCTGCACGCACCCAGTGCTTTCCGGCCCCGCGTATGAGCGGATAACGAATTCCGCGGTCAAACAGGTGGTGGTGAGCGACACCATTCCGTTGGACCCGGATGCCGACACCTCAAAGATTGTGGTACTATCCACCGCCGGAATCCTGGCGGATACCATTCATAATGTGTTCACCGACGCTTCGGTGAGCGCGCTTTTCCAGGGAGACAATCAGCTGTTCTAGCGGCCAGGGATTCTGTGAGTCGGGCAGACCACTTGCGACGACCCGCCAGGATCTGCATCGCTTATCGTGACCTCGAGGAGACGAGTATGGATACCATCAAGCTAGCCGTCCGGACCCGCGAAGAGACCGGGAACGGGCCGAGCCGTCGGTTCCGCGCCGCGGGACAGGTGCCCGCCGTCGCTTACGGGAAGGGTCACGAAGCCACACCGATCGTCATTGCCATCGACGACCTCAGGGCCGCGCTCGCCCACGGCCACAACGTGGTTCTCGAGTTGGAGTTCGAAGCTGCCAAGAAGGCCGCCAAGAGCACGAGCAAGGCCAAGAGACCTCCTCTTTACGCGGTGGTCAAAGAGATCCAGTTCCATCCCACGAAGCGCAGCTTCGTTCACGTGGACCTTCACGAGGTCGACCTTGCAGTGGAGATCGAAGCGACGGTCGCCATCGAACTGGTGGGCACCGCTGCCGGTCTTGCCGACCTCGGGATGTTGGACTGGCTACAACGCGAAGTCAACGTCCGGGCTCTTCCGAACAGTGTGCCGGATTCCCTGTCTGTCGACGTCAGCCACCTGTTGATCGGACACCACGTCGCGGTGAAAGACTTGACTGCGCCTCCTGGCGTGGTCATCCTCGACGACCCGGAGACGGTCATCGCTTCCGTACTGCCGCCGCGGGTCGAAGTCGAAGAGGTGGCTCCGCAGGTCGCCGAGGCGCCGGTTGAGCCTGAGGTCATAGGCGGCGTGAAGAGCGAGGAGTAGCTTCTCGCAGGCTTGTGCTGCCGTTGACACGACCCACGGGGGCGTGAGCCGGTGTCGGTCGACCATACGTTCCTCATCGCTGCTCTCGGCAATCCTGGGCCCGAGTATCAGTACGATCGCCACAACGTGGGTTTCATGGTCGGCGAGGAGTTCAGACGCCGCCATGGGCTGCCTTCGCTCAAGTCTCGCTTCCACGGCCTCACCGGTGAGGGCAAGATCGGCGCCAACCGGGTCGTGCTCCTGCTGCCCATGACCTTCATGAACCTGTCCGGTCAAGCGGTCGGCGAGGCCGCTCATTGGTACAAAGTGCCCATCGAGCGGACCCTTGTCATCCACGACGAGGTGGAGCTGCCGTTCGGCGATGTCAGGCTCAAAGAGGGCGGCGGCCTCGGCGGCCACAACGGTCTACGCAGCGTCGAACAGGTGCTTCGCAGCCGGGAGTTCTGGCGGTTGAGGATCGGTGTGGGCCGTCCGGTCTCTACTCGGCGGCCACTTGCCGACTATGTGCTGGAGCCTTTCAGTGAGCCCCGGGAAGAAGTCCTTCTCGTGATCGGACGGGCAGCCGACCTCGCGGAGGAGTGGTTGGCCGCGCGGGGTGAGGCTCCATGCCCCGCCTGACCGACTTTCTCCGAGGGTATGCGCCTTTCGAGGAGGCTCTGAAGCAGGGTGCTCGCGGCAACATCGACTTGGCGGCGCCCACCTTCTTGCACGCGTACTTGACCGCCGGCTTTCTCTCTCGTCCTCCGTGGAGCGACGCCCCGACACTGGTCGTTGCGGCAACGCAGGAACAGGCCGAGGAGCTGGAAAGAGAACTAGCGTTGTTTTGCCCCGCCCGCCCTGTCTTGTATCTGCCTCCCCGGGGCGTGTGGTATGGGTCGGAGGGCGAAGTGAAGCCCCGTGTGGCCGGCCGCCGGGCGCGGGCGCTGGCTGCGCTGGTGCGCGGCACCGAGCGGCCCGATGTCGCGTCTGTGGACGCCGCTCCGGGGGAACCCGTCTTGATCCTGGAGGCCACCACGCTGATGGAGGATGTGGTCCCGCCGGTGGCCGGACCGCTCGGCATCAAGGTGCGCCAGAACGTCGCTTTCGAAGGTCTTGTGCGGGCTCTGGCCGGTCTGGGCTACCTCCGGGTGGACCAGGTGGAAGATGCGGGGGAATTCTCCGTCCGGGGCGGCCTTGTCGACATCTTCCCTGCAACGGAGCGCTTCCCCGTGCGGGTGGAGTTCTGGGGCGACGAAGTGGAGAGCCTGCGCAGCTTCTCCGTTTATTCCCAGCGCTCGCTGGGCCCCCTGGACGCGATCACCATTTTCGCGGCCGCCGAGGACGAGGGGACGGCGCCGGTCAACGTCCTCACCCTTCTGGACCGGGCCACCCGGGTCATCGAGACCGACCCGGTCCGCGCTCACTCTAGGGTCGAAGCCTTCCAGGTCGACCTGGCGGACGTTCTTGGCGAGGAAGCCGGTAGGTCTGGCTACTCGTCCTGGGGCGAGGTGGTGGATCTCATGGGCGCGCTACCCCACGTCACCTTGAGTTCGCTCAGTCTGGCAGCGGGCGAAGAAGCGCCTCTCGCCATCCGAGGGACCAGCGGGGAACTGCCGGTGACCAACCTCCCGGAAGCGGAATCGGCCATCGCCCGATTGATAGCCGATGACTACCGGGTAATGATCGCCTTCGAAGCGAGGGCAGAGGCGGAGAGGGCCGGATACATACTGCGCCGGGTCACGGGCCGCCTGGCCGGTCCGCTCGATGTTGGCAGCGAACCGGGGGTCACGTTCCTCACGGCGCCGCACCGGCGTCATTTCATGATGCCCGACCTCAAGCTTGCCTTGCTCACCGACACTCAGATATTCCCCCGACGGCACAAAGCGGTGACGGAACGCCGCCCGCTGGCCGGGGTGGAGCTCTCCAGCTTCCGGGATCTGCGTAAGGGCGACTACGTGGTGCACGAGGACCACGGGGTGGGCCGGTTCGAGGGTATCTCGACGAAGACCGTGGCCGGCGTCACCCGCGACTATCTGGATATCGCCTACCGCGACGCCGATATGCTCTACGTGCCGCACGACCAGATCGCGAAAGTGATGCGGTATGTCGGGGCCGCCGGGGGAGCGCCCTCTCTCTCCAAGCTGGGCGGCAAGAGCTGGGAGAACGTCAAGAGCCGGGCACGGCGCGCAGCACGGGAGGTGGC